>JAGUYX010000109.1 GCA_020061145.1 Anaerolineales bacterium
AAACTCGTTTTCGCAAATCCCTGTATTTCCCGATTGTAATCCTGGTGCTGATCAACCTCGTTGTTGGCTGGCTGGTCACCGATCATTATGGCGAATCCTGGGATGAGCGCCGGCGTTATCGTTATGCCACGAATTCCCTCAGTATGTATACCGGTCGGGGAGAAATTGAAGACACCCTGGAGGGGGATGAAAAAGGACCGGCTTACGTTATGCTGGCGCGACTTGCGTCAGATCTTTTCCAGACGATTCGACCTGATTGGAACGAGATGGACGGTTTCCATTTTGCCCATTTTATTGCGTATCAATTCGGGTTGTTTTTCTTTTATCTCCTGTGCCTGCGCTGGATGTCACCCGGAGTGTCTATTGGGGCAACCCTTCTGCTCGCTTTCCAGCCTTTGTTTTGGGGTCATGCCTTTATAAACCCAAAAGACATTCCTTTTATGGCTTTTTTTGCAGGAAGTATCTGGTCTGGCTGGAAAGCTGCCGACCGGTTTATCTCACTCCGTTGGAAACCAAAGGGTTTACTTTGGCAGACCTCCGGGGTTACCTCCGCGGATTGGCTGTTTTTACTCCTGGCTGCTTTTCTCGTCGGGTTTACCAGCGCAATCCGCGTGTTAGGCATTGCAGCAGGAGCGATGGTCGCTCTGTACTGGTTATGGCATACCCGTGGACGCGGTCTCCCGCTGGTCATACTCTACGCCATCCTTGGTGGAGTAACCATGTTCGCTCTGTGGCCTGAAATGTGGACTGCCCCCCGGGGAGTGCTACAAAGCAGCTTGCTGCAGGCTACCAATTTTCAGTGGACAGGCAAAGTGCGTTTTGCCGGCCTGGATTATTGGGCGCATGAATTACCTCGAACTTACCTGCCAGTATTGCTGGCATTTCAGCTCACCCTGCCCTTATTGGCCCTGGCGATTGTGGGCTTCACCCGATCCATCAAACAAATACTATCTAAAAGCAGTTTTCGTTTTGATCTCTTGCTCCTGGCGGGCTGGTTTGGTATCCCCTTCAGTCTGATCGTCATCTTTCAACCCCCTATGTACGATAATTTCCGTCATTTGTTTTTTATACTGCCTCCATTATTTATCTGGGCCGGGTTGACACTGGATTGGATGCGGTTTTACCTTCCAAATCGATGGTTGTTCACCGGGTTGGTTATTTTATTGACCCTGCCGGGCATCTATTGGATTCAGCGCCTCCACCCTTATCAGTATGTATATTACAACGAGCTGGCGGGCAATGTGGCAGGCGCGGCCGGTCGTTATGAAATGGATTATTGGGTGGTATCTTACCGGGAAACGGTCGAACAATTAAACGTGTTGGCGGAACCCGGCGCAGAAATTGTGGTGGATGGCGCGGCGCAGGTAGTCCGCACGTATGCCCGCCCTGATTTACAGATTTATCGTTATGTCAAAAAGGATGTCGAAGAAGGTCGGCAGTATGATTATGCGGTGCTTCCCAGCCGGAATGATAAGAATATCAAATTATTCAAGGAATCTCCGGTGGTCATAGAGGTTGGTGTCGAAGGAGTTGTGTTTACCGTGGTGAAAAATCTCCAGCCGGCTTCATCAGAATCGAGTTCGCAACCATGAACACCGATTTCCACTCGACAATCACCGGCAGACTTCCGGAACCGGGCAGGCTTTTCCAGGGGATCCTGATCGTTTTACTCGGGCTTTCGATATTCTTACCCCGTGTACTGAAATTGGATCATTTTGTTACTCCGGATGAGAATTTATGGCTGGCACGCTCCGCCAATTTTTACCTCGGCATAGCCCGGAGCAATTTTGAAATGACTTATCAGCGCCAGCATCCCGGCGTTACAGTGATGTGGGCTGGAACCGCAGGATTCTTATGGCGTTATCCCGAATTTCGTGGTTCCGGTGTGGAGCAAGTCACACCGTTCACACTCGAGCACTATCTGCCTACTCAGGACTGGCCGGTTACCATGATTGAGTTACTTGCTGCCGGGCGATTTTTTATGGTTTTGGGCAGCAGCATCGCTTTATTATTCGCATTTTTCCTGGCAAAGAAGTTATTTGGATTCTGGCCGGTCTGGGTGGGAATGATATTAATTGCCCTGGATCCCTTTCAGATCGGCAATACCCGGTTATTGCATCTGGATGGGTTGTTGGGGAATCTTATGCTTTTCAGTTTGCTGGGATTCCTGGTTTATCGCCTCGAGCGCAAACCGATTTATCTTTTTTTATCTGCGATAGGGGCGGGTTTGAGCTGGTTAACCAAGTCGCCAGGTTTTTTTCTTATCCCGGTGATCGGTCTGCTGGCGATTTACGATCTGGTAACCCTGCGCCGCAGAAATGGAACGATAAAGTGGAATATTGGGTTGGCACACTCCATAGGTCCGGCATTAATCTGGGGTATCCTTGGCCTGGCTGTTTTTGTGACGCTCTTCCCGGCCATGTGGCGTATTCCTGAGGATATCATTCGGGCAATCGTCGTCCGCGCCCTGGATTACGCTCAGGAAGGGCACGATGTTGCCATCTTCTTTAATGGTATTGTTTTCCCGGATGGGAACGTGGGTTGGGAATACTGGTATTTTTATCCCTTGACTTATCTCTGGCGTTCCACCCCACTCACCCTGCTAGGTTTGGTTCTGGCAATAATTGGTCTCCCGGGTATCAGAAGGTACCTGCCAGGCAAGGCAGCGGAAAACCTGGCAGGGATATCCCTGATGGTGCTGGTATTTACCCTGGTAATGACCATGGGGGGTAAAAAATTCGATCGTTACCTGCTTCCCGTTTATCCCTTGCTTGGTCTGATTTCCGGCGTCGGATGGGTTCTGCTGCTTGCCAACCTGCGAGAACGCTGGAAATTCACACGCTCAGCCGGATTCACATTCCTCCTCCTGGGTGTTGTGCTGGGATTGCAGCTCACCGCGGTTATTCGCACTTATCCGTATTATTTGACTTATTACAATCCCCTCCTGGGTGGCAGCCAGCGCGCCCGTGAGGTGATGCAAATAGGCTGGGGCGAAGGATTGGACCAGGCGGCACGCTATCTGAACTCCAAACCCAATGCCAGGGACCTGGTAGTATTTTCCTGGTACGGTCAGGGTCCTTTCTCATATTTCTTCGAAGGTAGCTACCGTGTAATCCACTCGAATTTCAATGACGAAATGGAGCTCTGGAAAGACTTTGTGTCTGCCGATTATGCCCTGATTTATGTTCACCAGTTGCAGCGCCGTGTCCCAGCCGATGCCCTGGATTATCTGGGACCGCACGAACCCGAGCATATTATTTATCTGGAGGGAATTGAATACGTCTGGATTTACGATCTCAAAGAAATCCGTTCCCGGATGACTGCGCAATCTTCCCAAAAATTATTTCTTTTCCAATAAATACAGTTCAGCTTGCCCGAATTGAACGATGGTTATTGGCATGGTTGTATCTACCCAACCGGTCAGGCGGGTTTGTTCCAGAACGCTCACCAGTTCCTGACCGTGTTTGGAATTGACAATTACCCAAACCCGCCCAAACTCGTCTCCCATACCCGGCGCATAGAGCAAGTCTTCACTCATTCCCTGACGGTAAAAATAATATCGAAGCGGGTAATTCGAGGGCACGCTGCTGGCGACAACATCGCCTGGCTGCAGTTTCCCGGCCAGATAATCGGTGATTTGTTCGGCTTCTGGGAGGGTTCCAGTCTGACCGGAAGTCAGAATGGTGCCTGATTGAACCACATTCCAGGCAAGCAGCATAGTGATTAATCCAACGCTGGCGATATAAACTGTTTCAAGCTGGCGGGGAAATTCATAATTTGGTTTTTTCCACAAACGCAAAAGTACCCTGATGATCGCTCCCCAGCCTGCGGCAACTTCGATCAGAAAAAAGGGAAGTAAAAATATCCATACGCGAGGAGGGGGGACCACACGTTGAATAATCAATACAGGCAGGCTCCAGAGCAGGATGGATAGAAACATAGGAAGGCGAAACCGTTTGTTTATCAATGGCTGGAATAATGAGCCCAGGAACCCGATTCCCATAGCCATTGCAACCACTCCTGGCAGGTCGCGCACCCAGGCACGCCAGATAACCAGCCAGGCAACGCTAAGTTCATTCCAGAAATCAGCCGGGTCCAACGGTCTGACAAAAAAATTTGCACTGAGTGCATTCCAGCCGTGATTGCGGAAAACAGGCAGGTAGAGCAAGAGAGTAAGCGCACTTACTGCCAGGGCGCTGATTGTCAGGCCAATCGCTATCTTTTTTCTGCTTTGAGATGGCCGGATATTTTTTGTAAGGGCATTCGCCACCAGCCATATTCCCAAACCCCCGGCGGCATACAGGGTGGTCGGCAGTGTGTAAAAGGCCAGCGCCAGCGATAGGATAAAGCCCATCCAGGCAATGATCGACGAGTGCCGGGTGAGGTACACAGCCGCCAGAGCGGCGATCAGTATAAGCAATAACTGGAGCGTGTATCCACGGGCCATACTGGAATATTCGATGTTGAAAGACGCCACGGCAAGTAAGGCCGTTGCTGCCAGGGCAATTTTCCGGTTATACAACCGGCTGGAAAGCAAATAAGTCAGTGGCAGGCTGAGGACGCCTGAAAGGTAAGCCGGCAGGCGTAATACCCAGGGAGACGCTCCGAACAACCGATAAAACAGCCCAACCAGTAAAGTATGAAACACATGATTGTTGGGCAGGTGATAGTTACTGGTCATGAACTCGAATGATCTTCGGGCAAAAACCAGAAAGGTATAGGACTCGTCATACCGCATAGGCTGCATCAAATAGATGCCACGCACCAATCCTCCGAGGGCAGTAATCAAGACCAGCCCAAACAGATAACGTCGTTCCGTTTCCAGACAACGAATTGACTTGCTGATCTGGCGAGCATCTTTTATTATGCGTTTTAGAAATGCGAGAGAATTTCCCGGTAACGTCGAGATGTACCGTTGAACCGGCGCACGAAAATACCAGCCTGAGGCGACCAGGAGAACTCCCAAACCGATCGCGAAGATCATTACCTGGCGAAGACGATCGAAAAACCCGGGAGTAAAGGATTCAAGGTTGCCGTCCGGTGTTTGGCTATCCAGAAATCCTTTGATCAGGGGATAAGGTGTGACCAGGAGCGTAGTTGCAATAACCACGCTGGCAAGCAATACCAACCACAAGATGAACCAGATTACCCTGGCGAGTCTGGTTTGTTCCGCTTGCATAATCGTTCGTTTTCCCGTCTGAATATTCTGCTCCCACCCGAGTCGCTGAAAAATTGTATCATGCAGGTTGGGCACGAATGAACTTCAACTGTGGCCGCCCGTGTCTGGCAGGTATTTGTTTGAAAAACCACATTTCTTGACTTTTCACCCTCATTTGTGCTATTCTTCCCGTGCTTTTCTTGGAAAATCACGTTTTTAATGCATGATTATGCTTTTGGGGTTGGAATGATACAACGCGAGCGTGTAGCAGATAATGTGTATTTCTTTCAAAGTGATAGTTATGCCCTGGTTACCGCAGGGGTTGTGGCTGGCCCGCAATGGGCAGTTGTGATTGATACTTTACCGACTCCCGATGAAACCCTGAATATACGTGAATATGTGGAACAGGAATTGGGTGTCCCGGTGCGATTTGTGATCAACACGCATTACCATGCCGATCATACCTGGGGGAATTGTTTCTTTCCGGGAGCCACAGTCATTTCACATCGATTGTGCCGAGAACTATTGAGCAGTAAAGGACAATCTTCGTTGGAGGCAGCAAAAAAGCAAAACATCCTCTTTCGACAGGTTGAACTGGTGCTGCCCCACATGACCTTTGATACCGGCGAACTCAGCTTGAAAGTTGGCAAGAAAACATTGCGGTTATCTTCTTTACCGGGTCATAGCCAGGATGGAATCGGGGTTTTGATTGAAGAAGATCGTGTCCTGTTCTCTGGCGATGCATTCATGCCATTACCTTACATCGTCGATGGGGATATCGAATTACAAATTAGCACCTTAAAGCTCATCAGCAAAATGGGACTGGAGAATGTGGTCCAGGGTCATGGTGATATCGTTTTACGGGGGGAGATTGAAGGGGCGGTAAAAGAGAATCTGAATTATTTGTCAGCCATTCGTAAGGCTGTGCGTAAAGCGGGCAGGCGCAAGTACCCCTGGGACGTACTCGAAGAGGTGGACGTCGAATCGTGTGGGAAAAGCCGGGTACTGATCGGCGGACTGGCGCCAGACCTGCATATCCGGAATTTGAAAGCTCTTTACAAACAGATTTTCGGCGTGACGCCAGCCGCGTCCGATTATGAATATTATGATTGATCGCGAGACAGATATGGAAAAATCTGGCACCCGAACATTTCGGGAGCCTTTTACCTAACCTGCAGCGGTTATTCAGATCGTCTGGCTGCCGTTGGGATGGCGTTTCGTGGTCGGATTTCGGCGTTTGGCGCGCAAGCCCACTACTCGTTCTGTGCCATTGAGCAAACGGCGAATATTTGGTCTTAATGACCAGACCAGAACCGCTGTGGCCAGAAAGCCATACAGTACGTAGCCCCAGGGGCCGTGACCGATTGCAGCGCGCACGATGAAGATGATCGTTGCCGTGACTCCCACGGTTAAAGTCGCCAGGGAGGCATATCCAACCACAAAGAGCATGAACAATCCAGCAGGGATCATTATCATTACCGAAGGCCACCACAAGCCAAGCATCGCTCCCACAGAGGTAGCGCCACCTGCCCCGCCATGCAATTTCCAGCCTTTTTCTGTACGTTCTGCCAGGAAAATTGAGTAATTATGCCCGACGATCGCCAGGACGCCGGCCAGGGCGTGTACGAATGGATATTCAGGGATCAGCCAGATGCTCAACCAGACGGCAATCGTACCTTTCAGGCCATCCAACAAGGCAGTAAAAAAGCCGGCCCAAAAACCAGCGACGCGCCCTACGTTGGTGCCGCCAGTGCGCCCGCTTTCAATTTTGCGGACGTCCTGACCGGTACGTAATTTGACGATAATTAATCCCCACGGGATCGATCCTAAAAGGTAAGCGATCGCCAGCAGGGCGATTCCCACAATCGTGTTGACCATTCTTTATATTGTCTCCTGTTCCTCATTTGGCTATTATCATTATAAAACCCAAAACTATTGAATTGGTTGCTTTTGATCATGGAAACTGGTCTAACGACCTGTTCGAGAATATCCCGAAAGCCTGGAATTATCCCAAGACACCTGGCTGGGTGGGTTTTGTCAGGGTTACTCCCCTTCATCCGTTTTTATCCGCACCGGCACCACAGTAAATCGCTCTCCGGATATCTGGTAAGACCTGATATTCCAGTGGTGTGGGATGGCTGGATCACCGATCGGATAAAGGATGCACATCTTGACTGTTGGATACAGATGCTCGTTCAGATCCGCGTGGGATGGATATTCAGGACCATGAGGGTGAGAATGGTAGATACCTTCTATCTCCCAGGCGTTATTTTCGATAGCCTCCAGCGCTGCCAGCAATTCCCGGGGGTCCATAAAAAATCGATCGGTCTGCATTGAGGTATTAATAATCGGAAATACATACCTGCTGGTTCCCTGGTTTCCTGCGATCAGCCCGCATATCTCCCGCGGATAACCCTGTGAGGCATGTTTTTGAATCTCTTGCCAGTGGTGGGATAGCAGATTGAGGTTGGAAGACATGTGGTAAAAATCAGGCCAAAACGATCGCAATCGCCAGCATCAGTAACGCCGGAATTACCGGCTCAATTATTGCCCTGCGCAGGGTACTGATTTTTTCGAGATTGGCGATGAAGTTAATGACACCGTAGAGTGGGGCTACCAATATCAATCCAAAACTGGATGACGACAATGACCAGTAATGAAATATGGCAACCAGTTGCGCACAAATTAACATCACTGCGCTGGTTTCACTAAATGCCCATTTTCCTTCGAGTCGCAGGTGAAAAACCCGCAATGCGACCAGCGCAGATGCACTCACCAAAAAGGGAAGCTGTAGAAATAATCTGAGCTCAGCCGCGTGCAAGGTGATTGCCAGCGCCAGGAAAAGACCAAACGCCAGCGCAGCCAGCCCGGCAGAGGCGAATGGATACCGAATATCCGCTGGATCAACGACAATATACTCAGCGACCAGAACAACCGTCAGTAAAATTCCTCCCACCGCAAACGCTACCCACCACCAGGGCGAAAATGGTACGGTGAACAAAACTCCACCTATCACCCAGGCAGTCAAAGCCGGCAGCAACCAATGATGGATTGTGATTCCTGAATGAAATGCAGGATGACCACGTACCAGCCAGTCTGCGCCAGAAGCAGTCATGGCGGATACCAGGATTGAAACGATGGTATGAAAGCTGAACTGGAGCGGTAGGATTACCCCGGGAAGCGAAATATTCAGTTGAATTGCGGGAATATCGACGTAGGGCGTAAAGCTGAATGCCATTAAAATCATCCCGGCGAGCACACTGATACGCTCACGATCAGGCAGGTGACTTTTGGGTCTTTCCACGTGGGCATTGTACCTTATTTCAATTTAATTCTATGCGTATATAATACCTGAATAGAAAGGGGCATCTTTCATCCAGATGAACTCAACAAAAAACATAAATATTGCGATCTTCTACCTATCGGTTGGCTCGGGTCATATGGTGGCTGCTGAGGCGATTGGTCAGGCTCTCCAGATACTTGCCCCGGATTTACAGGTCACCGTGAAAGATCCTTTCTCGGAAGCGATCGATGTGTTGCCCGGTATTATGGAGGGAATGCAGGCAGCGTCGATCCGGATTGCCCCTGCCCTCTATGATGGCCTGTGGAGGCGAGGGGGCACTGGCAGCCTGTATGATCACCTGGCTGATCTGGGTTTTCTCGCCGACATGTTGTTGGAACAGCTGGAAGATTCGGCAGAGAGTTATGTCATCGCCACCCACGTACTGCCATGCGCCCTTTCGGCATCCCTCAAACGTCAAACTACCCAAATAAAACGGGTTTATGGTGTAGCCACCGATTTTGGTCTGCACCAACTCTGGCCTTTATCCGGTGTGGATGGCTATTATGTTGCCCATTCAGAACTCGGAAATTTATTTACCTATCGGGGTTTGAACCCGGAATTGATTTGTTCGACCGGCATCCCGATCCGTACGGAATTTGTAAATAAATTGAGCCAGGATGTCGCTGTTCGTGAAGAAGGTAAGTTGCGTGTTTTACTACTGGCGGGAGGCTTCTTTGGCGGTGGTTATGCCGAAATACGCCAGTTGGTTTTCGACTTTCTGGACTCTCTCGATCACTCCGCTATTGCAGACAGGATTGAAATTTCGATTATTACGGGAAAGCAGGAAAAGTTTACCCGCAATTTAATCGAGTTTGTACAGGGGTTGAATCATAAGCCCCAAATATTGGGATTTGTGAAGGATATTCACCGGGTGATGAGAGCCCATGATTTAATCATCACAAAACCTGGCGGCCTGATCAGTTCTGAATCCCTTGCCTGTGGGCTGGGTATGATTTTACTCAAACCAGGTCCCGGTCAGGAAACCGCCAACGAGGAATTCTTAGCCCGGCACGGCGTGGCTCTGCGTGGTTCTACGTCAAAAGAGATTCTGAACGCTCTGGAAAAGTGCCTGTATCATCCGGAAACACTGGCTGGCTTGCAGACAAATTCCAGATCATTGGGCGTGGCTGATTCTGCCTTCCGGCTGGCGCGAGACTTCCTGGGGAAAAACGGGTATGACCAACTATAAAAAATCTCTGGGCAAATGGGGAGAAAGGCTGGCGGCAACTTTTTTAGAGTCAAATGGCTATACAATTGTTGCGCAAAATGTACATACACCCTACGGGGAGATAGACCTGATTGCGCAAACCGGCGAAACTTTGGTGTTCGTTGAAGTTAAAACCAGACAGAACACCCGTTATGGCTTTCCGGAAGCCGGAGTGCACCGAGAAAAGCAGGCGCATATGCTGGCGGCGGCTGAAGCATACCTCCAGAAACTGGATATCCCCTGCACGGATTGGCGTATCGATGTGATTGCTATTCTTCGTTCGTCCCAAGAACCCGAAATTGTCCATTTTGAAAATGTCATCAATTGATGTTCGCCATCTGTCCGGAGAGGCTGACGAAACTCTACCACTTCTGGTTTTACTGGGTCCAACCGCGGTAGGTAAAACAGAACTATCCGTACAGTTAGCGGAACGGGTTTCAGCAGAAATCATCTCAGCAGATTCGCGTCTGTTTTACCGGGGGATGGATATCGGAACTGCCAAACCTTCAATTGAGCTTCGCCAGCGAGTTGTCCATCATTTGATCGATGTCGCCGAACCTGACGAGACGTGGAGCCTGGCAAAATATGTTCGAGTAGTTCACCGATTGATCGAACAGATTCACTTCCGGCAAAATCTACCCATGCTGGTCGGTGGCACAGGTCAGTACCTGCGGGCAATTTATGAAGGCTGGAAAATACCCGCTCAAAAGCCGGATCCGGCGTTACGGCAGGCGATCGAAAACTGGGGGAAGGAATTGGGCCCAAAAGAGTTGCATCGTCGCCTGCATGTTCTCGATCCTCAAGCAGCTACCCGAATTGAACCGAACAATTTGCGTCGCACGGTACGTGCGCTGGAGGTGATTTACAAAACGGGCAGGCGTTTTTCCGAACAAAAGCGACGTAGTCTGGTTTCTCCTTATCACACATTGATTATCGGGTTAACTCTGCCTCGTGAAGAGCTTTACGCCCGGATCGATTTACGGATTAATCAGATGCTCGAACAGGGATGGATGGAAGAAGTACGCCAGCTATTGCAGCAAGGCTATACCCCAGACCTGCCCGGAATGTCTGCCATCGGTTATCCTCAGCTGGCGCAAGTTTTCCAGGGGGAGATGCAATTGGGGGAAGCGATCCAGGAAATCCGCCGTCTTACCCGCCAGTTTGTCCGCCGGCAGGCAAACTGGTTCAAACTGTCTGACCCACGAATCCATTGGTTTACCAACCGAGACGGGGTAATAGAGGATATTATCGGCTTAATTAAGCAGAATTTTGGCGATTTGTCTCTGTTTAGCTGAGATTTCTACCCAAATTCTCACCAAAACCGATTGACAGAGGTTCCGCGAAACCTTAAAATAAATACAACCCTTTGGAACCGGTTCCGTGACGCGGTCATGGATATTGTTTCCAATCATAATACTCTCATTTTGCAGATCCTGTTTCGGCCTCAATTCACTGCAATTTTCATTTTTGCGAAAGGAGAATTTTAAAAAAAACCGAACATACACTCTATAGGCAGTCATTGGACAACAGCAATAATCGGGGAGGAAATAAATCACGATTCGATGGAGGGCGTAGGATGAACGACCGAATTTGGTTAGAAAAATACGACGAGGGGGTGCCACATAGCATTAATTATCCGCAGATCAATCTGGTTGATCTTTTTAATGAAACTGCGCGTAAGTATCCAGATTCTGCAGTGACGATTTTCAAAGGTGCGCGCATCACCTATGCGGAAATGAACCGGTTGACCGACCGGTTGGCCGCGGGATTGGCTTCATTGGGAGTAAAAAAAGGCGATCGGGTAGGTATATTCATGCCGAATACGCCTCAATTTGTGATGGCCTATTTTGCCATTTTGAAGCTCGGCGCAGTTGTGGTCGCCATAAATCCACTGTATAGCGACCGGGAAATTGAGCACCAATCCAACGATTCCGGCATTGAGGTGATGTTGGTAATGAGCAATTTCTACCGGACCATCAAACGCGTGCAGCCTAAAACTCGTATCCGCACTCTGGTAGTAACCAACATCAAAGAGACCTTGCCGCCCTTACTCCGAATCCTGTTTACGGTGGCAAAAGAGAGAAAGGATGGTCATCGGGTAGAACTTGAGCAAGGAGATATCTGGTTACAAGACCTGTTAAAGCAATTCAAACCGGAAGATCGTCCCAAAGTAGATATCAGCCCGGATGATACCGCGCTCTTCCAGTATTCCGGGGGAACCACTGGCATCTCAAAAGCGGCTGTCGCCACGCATGCCAATCTGGTCGCCAATTCATTACAGATCGCGGCATGGTTTGTTACTGCTGAAGAAGGCAAGGAAATCCTGCTGATGGCGATCCCGATGTTCCATGTCTATGGCATGGTGGCAGGTATGTTACTGGCAATCAAGATCGGCGCTTCGTTGGTCATGGTACCGAATGCACGAGACTTAAAAGACGTGCTCAGCAATATCCAGATTTATGGCGTTACATTATTCCCGGGTGTGCCCACTCTGTATAACGCGATCAATAATAATCCGGATGTAAAGGCCGGAAAATACAATCTGCGCAGCGTGAAGGCGTGTATATCGGGATCTGCGCCATTGATGCGGGAAACCAAGGAGCGATTCGAAGAATTAAGTGGTGGGGTGGTATTTGAGGGTTATGGATTGTCCGAAGCACCTACCGCAACGCATTGTAACCCGATGTTAGGTGAGAACCGTACTGGCTCGATAGGGCTGCCAATGCCGGATGTGGATGTCCGCATAGTCAGCCTGGATGATGAGGTGACCGTATTACCGGCAGGCGAGATCGGCGAGATGGTCATCAAAGGTCCCCAGGTGATGAAGGGGTATCACAATATGCCGACTGAAACCGCCAACACTTTGCGGGATGGATGGTTATATACCGGCGATATAGCTTATATGGATGAAGACGGCTATTTCTATATCGTCGATCGTAAAAAGGAGCTGATCAAACCGGGAGGGTTCCAGGTCTGGCCGCGGGAAGTGGAAGAAGCCATCATGGAAAATCCCAAAGTCATGGAAGTGGGGGTGGCGGGAGTTCCCGATCCGTATCGCGGTGAAACCGTTAAAGCCTGGGTGGTGTTAAAAGCCGGGGAAACTGCCACAGCCGATGAAATTCGTGAATGGTGTAAGGAAAGGCTGGCTAAATACAAGGTGCCTTCAGAAGTTGAATTCCGCAGCGAATTACCCAAAACAACAGTAGGGAAAATCCTGCGTCGCGAGCTGGTTCGCCAACACACCGAACAGCAGCAAACATCCGTAGAAGCCTGATTTTGTCCCGCTTCAGGCGATAAAATTGAACAGGACCGCCATTTCTAGATGGCGGCCCTGTCTTTTTACATCTCCATTCCGATAATTGGTCAATCGCTATCTGGCGCTTCGTGGCGGGATTTGAATCCACTTTTAATCTCATTGACCAAAGTTTTCCAGATTTCCGGACGAGATTGCCGGGTTTGTCCTAATAATTGCTGGACTCCATTAACTGTCAGAGCATCGAGGTAATGGTTGGCTTTTGCCGGCAGGGCGTATTTTGCTAATCCACTGGTCAAGAAGCCTTTCTTGACCTCAGCGCTCAAAGCTCCTCGAGCAGCCATCCAGTTGTGCGCCAGACGGATCGCCCAATCCCACACCAGGCCAGCATCTTCTTCCAGCAAATCATGTACCACCTGTTGGATGTGGTTCTTCCCGCTGGGGGCCAGTTTTTGAAGGGCTGGCAGGATCCTGGATTCGTAACTGTATTCAGGCCAGTGAGTTGTTTTGCCGGTAGCTGAGACATATAATGTGTCCGTCTCCCGCAACCCCATGGTGATTTTTCGCTGACCCGCTTCAAATCGAATATCTCCTCTATTTTCCAGCGCCAGAAAAGCAGCAGCCAGCATATTTTCTGCCAGCGCCTGGCCGCCAACTTTTTCTTCCGTGCCGGTAACTTTCCAGGTATTCACCAGCCCACCTTTAGGCGCAAATGCTGCGCCGCGCAGGACAACCACCTCGGAGGGTGAGTAGGCGACCGGCGAAGTAACTTCTGTATATACCGGGTTTGCCTCCGGCTGTTGTAGTGCAGCATTTTCAATAAGGTTGGTTGTTTGTGTATAAATCGGTTGCTCATTCGTTGCTTGAACAGGTGCAGAATCTACCTGTGTGGCTTTACGTTTACGAATTAATACGAAAACGCCAATTCCGGCAGCGAAAAGTGCCAGGCAGGGGACAATAAAGCATGCTGCGGCAATGAGCGTGCTGAGGATGTCTTCCATGATTTTTATCCTTTATCTGGGATGGTAAGGCCGGCATCAGCCAAACTTCCCCAAGTTTACCTGTTAAATCAACAATTAAACCGGAACATTGCATGACACATCTGTCACACGATCGTAATGGGTTTTATCCTGCAATGGACCTGGGTTTGCTTCTATGGATACCGGATAAACATAAACCGGCAGTATCCGGCCTGGAATGAACCCCCAGCGCATGGGAGAGTTCGCTGATCAGCATTTCTACAGATATCAGCCATTCATCACCCATCGCTGTGATTTTGTGAGTTTCTTCCACCGCGGCTGCATCCATATAGGGGATCTTAGTCCGCCCCGATTATTGGTTGTTGACCCGACCAGCTCAGCCAGCCTCATCGACATTAATCAACTTCTTCCGGTTGGAGCAGCAAACGCAATATGGCTGGATAAATCCCTGCCAGATTATGCAGATCCTGGCTGAATTTTCGGCGCAATTCCAGATCGCCAATCAGCAGGCATGGCACCGGATTGGTCGTGTGTCTTCGGCTATCCATTGTCTCGATATTTCCATGATCCGAAGTGATCAGGATCAACCCCTCCTTATTTTGCCACTGCTCGGTCAAACCCCCCAGAACACTATCCAGGGTGATCAAGATTTCTTTTGCTTCATCTGGATCCTGCCTATGTCCGGCAACATCTGTAGACCAGTGCTCGAACATGGCAAAATCATAATCCCGGGCAATCCACGCCAATTTTTCGCCTGCCTCCCGCGGGTTCATCAGGGGCGCATCGTCGAAGCCCAGCACCTCCCTCCAACCGATTCCGGTGAAATCTGCTGAAAATGCCTTTCCCTCCATCAGGTCCTGGCGGGTTTTAAGCTTCAATCCGGCATGCAGGGCAGCCATCGCAATGGCGCCCGGTAATCTCCTTCCGGAATCCAGGAATTGAAAATAACCCGGTGGAAAGGCGTTCAATAAACCACATTTTTTACCGGCTCGTTTCAGGGTCGTAAATAAATTCCCATTTTCCAGAATTGCCTGGATGGGTCGATTCGGTTTTGGCCCATAATGTTCGCCGAGGAGTGCCGGAACATTGATCCCGGTTAGCAGAGTAGCCTGACCTGAAGCAGATTGGGGAATGCCGGGTACATTCAAGCAGGCATCCAGCTCGAGAAGCGTTGCCTGTTGAGTTTCGATAGGTGCCTGACCAGCAACCAGTTTTCCCCCTTCCAATAAAGTTTCCACAACAGGCAGTTGAGTTGCCGCCAGAGGGTTTTCGCCAGGGTTATCGGCACCCAGGCCAACCCCATCGAGAAATAAAAACAATAAACGCACTAAATGTTCTCCTGCACAAGGGGGGGTTGCTTATCGGGGGCGCGAAATGAAAACCAGGTGGATGGTCGCAAACCTCTCTCGGTGCCATCTGCACGGAAATCCAGAATAAACCGCGACTTAAATTCAGTAAAATCGATTTCGCGCATTCCCGTGAAGGAATGTTGGCCCGGGGAATTCCAAATGGAATACAACAAATAGGTTCCCCGCGGCGCCAGCCACTGCTCCAATCGCTGCATATATGCCTCACGCCTGTCGAATGGAAGCCCGTGAAAACAGCCAATGTCGAGGATGAGATCAAAAACACCCGAAATCTGATCGATACGTGTAACATCCCCCTGAATCCATTCTACCCGAACGCCTTCACGCCGGGCTTTTTTGCGCGCCTGCCCAATTGCTCGATATGCCAGGTCGATCCCGGTTACCTGCCAGCCTTGCCGGGCCATGTAAATGCTATTCGTTCCGCTGCCGCAGCCCAGGTCGAGCGCTCTGCCCGGCGGATGCTCTTTTAAGAACGACATCAATTCAGGTGGGGAGATGCCAGTATCCCACGGCGGCGATCCAAAGTACCACAGGTTAAAAAATATTGCCGGGAAATTATTTCGAATCCAATTCCACATATTATGTCTGATTTTACCTGATTCAACGCTTATTCAGTCAGATACTTTGACAAGCCGGGCATCTTAACTTAAAATCACCACCGCGCAATGATTCCCGAGCCACTTATAGAAGGATTTCCAACCACATGAAAGAGTACACTACTGAATTTGTTCGCAATGTCGCATTGGCATCCCACAGCAGTTCGGGGAAAACGATGCTGACTGAAGCTTTCTTGTACTATACCGGGGCGACAACCCGCATTGGAAAAATCGAAGATGGAACGACCATTGCGGATTTCGAAGAAGAAGAAATCCGCCGCGGAATTTCGTTATCCACTGCAGTGATTCCTGTGGAATATAAAAATTACAAGATTAATTTTCTCGATACTCCGGGCTATATGGATTTCATCGGCGAGATGATTTCCGCTTTGCGGGTCGCGGATAGCGCTTTAATTGTTGTTGACGCGGTCGCAGGAGTAGAAGTGGGCACTGAGATCGCCTGGAATTATTGCAGCAGTTTTAATTTGCCGCGATTTGTTGTGATCAATAAGATGAACCGCGACAACGCCAATTTTGGCAAAGTGATGGCTGAGGTTCAGGAAATCAGTGAAGCCCGCCTGCTCCCGATCACCTTCCCTATTGGATCATCCCAGGATTTCGTTGGTGTCGTCGATCTACTGACCATGAAAGCCTATAAAGGCAGCGGCAAAGAGACCATGGATATTCCCGCGGCGATGCAGGACGAGGTCGAGACTGCCCGCATGGAGCTTATCGAAGCCGCAGCTGAAGGCGCCGATGAGCTGTTAGAAAAATATCTGGAAGGTGAGGAACTTTCCGCCGAAGAAATTATGCGCGGGCTGAAATCAGTAGTGGTGAAAGGCGATTATATTCCGGTATACGCAACTGCGGGATCTGCGGAAATTGGGATTGGTCCTCTATTGGAGTCGGTTATCCGTCTGATGCCTGCGCCTTCAGAGCGGGGTGCAGTCGTAGCCAAAGGCAAGGATGGGGACGAAACGCTATCCGTAAATGATGCCGGCCCTCTGGCAGCTTATGTGTGGAAAACCACAGCGGATCCATTTGTCGGCAAAATTACATATTTTCGGGTGTATTCCGGGTCGATCCATTCAGACAGCCGGGTGTGGAACCAGACTAAATCCGTGGAAGAGCGATTTGGCAATATCAGTGTTATTCGCGGTAAAGAACAAATTAATATAAAAACGATCCATGCTGGCGATATCGGCGTAGTGCCCAAGTTGAGCGAAACGGCTACAGGCGATACCCTGTGCGATAAGGGGCATCCACTCAGCCTGCCTGTGCCGGAATATCCCAGTGCCTTATATCGTGTGGCGGTTTCCCCCAAGACACAATCAGATTCAGCCAAGATTTCACCGACGCTGACACGCCTCTGCGAAGAAGATATGACCCTCTCCTGGTATCAGGAACAGGCTACCAATCAAACCATTTTGCAGGGTATGGGCGACCAGCATATTGATGTAGCCATTCGGAAAGCAGAAACCAAGTTCCAGACCGGGCTGACATTCGAAGAACCCAAAGTTCCTTACCAGGAAACCATTACTAAAGTTGCCCAGGCACAATACCGGCATAAGAAACAAACGGGCGGAGCCGGGCAGTTCGGTGAGGTTCATATGCGTGTGGAGCCGCTTCAGGATGCTGATTTCGAGTTCAAAAACGAGGTTTTCGGCGGCGCAGTATCGTCTTCCTACATGCCGGCTATTGAAAAAGGCATCCGCAGCGTGATGAAAACTGGCGTTGTTGCGGGGTATCCAGTCGTAAATGTGAAAGTTGCCATCACCGATGGTAAGGAACACCCGGTGGACTCCAAACCGGTTGCTTTTGAAACCGCCGGACGTGAGGCATTCAAACTGGCCGTAAAAGATGCCGGCCCTGTTTTACGTGAACCAATCATGAACGTACGCATCACCGTTCCCGAAGCTCACATGGGGGATGTTCTCGGAGACTTGAATACTCGCCGGGCGCGGGTACAGGGGATGGAAACCGAACGAGGACGATCGATCGTCACTGCAACTGTGCCGCTGGCGGAAATGCTCAACTACACCACCGAACTACGCTCCCTCACCGGTGGGCGCGGTGTTTTCACCATGGAATTTTCGCATTATGAAGTGGTTCCAGCGCATATTGCCCAGAGTGTGATTGAACATCGCCAAAAAGAACTGGCTGCTGCCCGCGAAGAATAATGAGAGAATCCCGGGTTTGATTCGCAAGCCTGGATAACGAATAACCTCCTGTGATCACAGGAGGTTATTCGTTAATAATCGGATTGGCTTCAGGCGGAGAGTTGCGGTCTTTGCGCCAGACCCAGGCGAAGGAATATCAGTGGAGCCCACCACGTTACCCATAAACCCACCAGGGCATACCTTAAGTAACGTAACCCATAACTGATTAAATCCTGATTCTCCGGAAAAACCTGTCCCAGGCCAAACCAGAACAAGGCTACACCTGCCACGCCCACCAGATAACGCCCAAGATGTTGGAGAAGTGTACCTTGCGTGGCGAAGCCCCCGCGCCCCTGCAATAAAATGTAACCCGCCAATAACCCAAAGGCTGCTCCCGTTGTGGTAAGAAAGCCTTCCATTTGGTATGGGTTGGTTATTTCACCTCCCGTATGGCGTAATGCATTCTCCTGCCAGGTTACTGGCATGGGTGCGATTTGAGAAAAGAACAGGATAAATACTGTTCCAACCAGTAACGTGATTAATGTAAGGCTCAAAATCACGAGCACCACAAATAATCGCTCCTGCGACTGCAGCCAGCGCCTTAGCGGTTTCCGCAGGTTGAGGAACAGGTATAGGCAAATTGTCCCGATCACCCAACCCGCCAGGACATCCTGAGGAAAATGCACGCCATGCACCACCCGTGAAAGACCAACGCCAAGTATAACGATAATTGCCAGAATCCAGACCCACCAGCGGCGTACATATACTGCAAACATCCCCCACACTGCGACCACATTCTGTGCATGCCCGGAGGGTAAACCGAATGAGGTTTCAATTCGGTAAGCAATCACATCAGGGCTGACCCAAAAAGGGCGTGGGCTATGGAAAAATACTTTCAACAGGAAATTCAGGCTGTTGCTGAACATCAGTACAGCGGCGATTAATATCCCTAACCTGCTGCTTACCGACCAGTATATTATTGGCAACACCAGTAGAAAAAAGTTTTCCTCCCCCAAGAAAGCGAAGAACTTCATGATCTGAATCAACCATGCCCCTAAACTTTGTGCCCAAAGGATAAAATCGATCCCCGACCTGAACGCTGTTTCCATCGGTCCCTCCATTTTCACCCCTGGTAACAAACTTATGCTTATTTATACGACATCTTCGGGTTTAATGGGATTAATGAATACAGTCAATAAGATTGCCAGAGCGATCAAAACCAGGCTGACGGGATACATCAATCCTGGAGAGAGGCTGTAAATTATCCCTGCCAGCGGTGGCGCCAGGATGATGGCGGTGGAGGTCATGGTTTCAATCCAACCATAGGCAATGCCCATCTGGTGAGATTTAGCCAGGGTCTGACCCTGGGCGACGGCCAGTGACCGGGCGGTGCGGTAACTGCCTAATAGCAGGTAGGCGGGTATGAAAAAGACCATGCTGGTACCCCGCCAGATGAATAAGGCAAAACTGGCCATAGCCAGTTGTGCCAGCAAAAACCCTTTGCGGGCGTTCATCTGCCCCAGCCACAGATTCAACACCACCACACCAATACTGGTCAGAGACAGGAGTTGTCCGATCTGGATCAGGTTCAATCCGCGCACATTTTGTAAAAAATTGGGGGATAGAGGCTGCGGCAGGTACAGCGAAAACATCACGAACAGGATAACGAGTAAATAACGGATAAAACGCGGATTCAACACATTTTTAAATGCGTGGAGAGACATCTGGGATTCATGCGTCTCCACCGGCTGGCTGCGAATAAACAGGATCAAAATCGACGAAATACTGAAAATGATCGCCGCTGCCAGAAAGGTGTTCCGCATACCGAAGGTTTCCCCGATCCATCCCCCCAGCAAAGGCCCCAAAACAGCCCCAAGGTTGAAAGATGCAGAGATCAGGGTAATCGCCCGGCCTACAGACAGGCGCCCGCGCGCCATGGTCACATAACTGTTCAGAGGCACCAATACAAAGCTGGTAAATCCGTAAAATACTTCCCCAAAGACGAAAACCGGTAAAGAGTCTGCCAGAGCCATCACCCAGGCTGCGATGGCGCCTAAAAACCAGGCCGCATATAACAGGGGACGCCGGCCAAACCGATCGGATAAATATCCGGCAGGCAGGTAAGAGATGGTCATTGCCAGCCCGATTGTCCCCAGAATACCGCCGATTACGCGCGGGTTGGCCCCTAATGTTTCCAGGTAAAGAGGTTGGAAATTCAAAAACATCCCCTCACCGGTACCCCAGGTGAGTAAAGCCAATGCCAGGAAGACGAGATCACGGTTCACGAAACTTGCCCGGACATTCGCTGGATAAAATCAGCTACCGCCATCCTGACTCGGTGGCGCTCCTGATCTTCGGTCAGGATATGCCCGCTTTGCTCGACCCATAAAGTCTCTTTTATTTCGGAGCCTAACTTTGTAAAAATTTTTTCCTGGTGACCTTCGCTGGTTGGCACGCTGGGATCATTCCGGGAATAAACCAGCAGAGCGGGCACGCTTATTTGCGGCAGGCAACGATCTGCTTCCTCCATTAATCTTCCCAACTGCCGGTAGGCCATCGTAGGGTCAGCCGAATAGGCCACCCGTTGCGGATACTCCTGCAAATCAAACCATTGGGGTTGTCCTTTGGGGCGGTACGGCTGAAACAAGGCAATCAGACGTAAAATCCGCAGCCGGAAATCGTCTGGCAGGTGATGTGGCGTGGCCATGATAACCAGCCCCTCGACAGGAAGGCAAGTTGCCAGCACCAGCGCTAAGAGCCCGCCCATTGACAATCCCACCAGATATATCCTACGGCTAACCCCGCGCAGCAGGTGATATCCGTCCTCCACATCTGCCAGCCAATCCTGCCAGTGAGTACGCACCATATCGCTCACCTGGGTGCCATGCCCTGCCAGACGCACGCCCAAAACAGTCATTCCCTCATTGGCAAGGTGTTTCCCCAACCCATGCATTTCTTGCGGCGAGGCAGTAAAACCATGCACCAACAGACATCCAACCTCCCCGCCTGAATAAAAAAATGGCTCGGCTCCCGGCATGGTGATTGGCTTTTTCATTTTTCCTCCCCGATCTGTAAGTTGCTGCTAAGCGAGCCGAATCAGTTCCCGCGGCAAATCACTCAGACAATAGTATCCGTTGGTTGTGACAACCAGGTTATCCTCAATCCGGACTCCACCTTTTCCGGCCAGGTAGATCCCCGGCTCGATGGTAAAGGTCATTCCCGGGTCAAGCGATTGTTCATTCTCTGCATACAGATAGGGCGGTTCGTGGCTGTCCATACCAATTCCGTGCCCGGTGCGGTGGGAAAAGTATGCGCCATAACCCGCCTGTTCTATCACCTGTCGAGCGGCAAAATCCACCTCCCCAGCGCTGACTCCGGGGAAAACTGCCTTTTGAGCAGTCTGGTTGGCCTGCAGTACGATTTGATGAATTTTTTCTGCTTCCTCAGTCACCTCACCGATCGCAAAGGTACGGGTCAGGTCGGAAATATACCCGTTATAACGTGCTCCCCAATCGATAATTAGCAGATCGCCCTTCGCCAACCTTCTATCGCCGGGAACCGCATGCGGGTTGGCGCTGTTTGGGCCGGCTGCAACAATTGGGTTGAAGGGCAGCTCCGGGCTGGAGCCAAAACGAATGAGATTGAGCGTCAA
>JAGUYX010000080.1 GCA_020061145.1 Anaerolineales bacterium
GCAGCCTGTAATTCAGGAGTATCTGCCTGGTTCAGCAGCGCTGCCTTTCGACATCCGATGGGAATGTTTTTTAATCCACCTTCTGGATGAGAAAGCACTTTACCCATGGCTTCCAGGGTAATGCGTTCATTTTCTTTCAAGCCACTCAAACCGGCGAAAATCTCCGGTCGGTGGACAGTATTTTTGGACAAAGGTTGCTGATAGGCTAGCATCCCCGCACAGACCACGACCAGCTCCACCCCTGGTGGGACGGGCGGCTCGTGGAACGCCGGCGCCTTTAATGGCAATTGCCTCGACCCATCGGCTTCAACCAGCAGGCTGGCGCCAATCTCCTGGCAACGGTAGAGCAACTCCTGGAAACAGGCTTCATTGATGCCTGTTGTACGCCAATCGCCTCCTGCAGGTCCCACGATCAGGGATACGGGCTGTTCCTGCAATTGTTCCGAGGCAGGTAAATCCTTCGGGTTTCGGATGGTAAAGACCTTATCCGCCCTGTCCAGCTGGTCGTAACCCAGGTGAGTGGTTGCCGTCAACACCACAGGCGGAGGAAGTTCGCGCGCCAGGGTAAATAAAGCGCTGGTTTTCCCCCCCGAGCCGGTAAAAGCAACGATCATACCTGGCGATATTCGCAATGCCCGCTTCAACTCCATAATTTCTGCCTGATCTTCTCCTGGGTGAGCAACGCTTCCAGCACGCCTCCTCCCACAGCCAACGCTTTGTCTGAGATTAACGTACAGTAAGCCGGATCCTGCCTGGGGTCAAGGTCGCCGATTTTCATTCCGGGCTGTACTTCTACTCCCGGGTGTAACAGCCCGCGTAATACTCCGGCGAACGGCGCCGCGATAACCTGACCGGTTACCTGCGCGACAGGCTGCCCTTTTTTAAGCAGTTCGCCGATCTCAGCCAATCCTTCGAGTATGCCAGCAGCCGGGGCGCGCAACACTCGTTCGGCCTGATACTGGTTCACCGACTCGGGCACACCGGTATCAGCCTCGGCTGACCCGGCCCAGATAACCCTCCCCAGCCAGTGACCGCGGTTGGTTTCGATCACTGCATGGCAGTTCTCGCCGGCAACAAATCCAGGTCCCAGGCCGATCAGGCATGGGCTGTCCTGCAGGGATAGATCCGGGGGTGATTTGGTCATTCGCCCATCCACAATAGCCAGCGGCTGCAATGCGTGGCGGCATTCCGCCCCAGGATCAACCAGCACCGGAATCGCTCCCGCCGCCCATACATTTTCCGCCTCGTTCGTTGAATAGATACGTTTTGCAGTCACCCCCTCCACGCTGAAAACGCCGCGATAAACCGCTTCGGCAAACGCCGCCAGCCGCCGGACAACCAGCGGCTGGGAGAGTTCGGTAATCAATACCCGGATGCCTGCCCGGTGCAGGCGATAGATCACTCCGCTGGCAAGATCCCCGCCACCCCGCACCAGGATCATGCAATCTTGCCTAATCCGCGCAGGATGCG
This sequence comes from Anaerolineales bacterium, assembly GCA_020061145.1. Lineage (GTDB taxonomy): Bacteria > Chloroflexota > Anaerolineae > Anaerolineales > DRKV01 > JAGUYX01. Next base: position 1,471 of record JAGUYX010000080.1, read on the forward strand.
TTCGGGAATCAGCGGAAATTCGTTAAACCAGACCCCGATGGCCTCCTTCACTGCGGCGGTAACCGCCGGGGCAACCGGGATATAGGGCATCTCTGCCATACCACGCGCCCCATACGGGCCGATAGGGTCCGGGTATTCCAGGATCAGGGATTCAACATGCTCGGGAATATCCAGCACACCTGGAATCAAATAGGTCGATAGATGGCGGGTTTGCGTGATACCATTGACCTGGCTGAAATTCTCCAGGATGGCATAACCCGACGCCTGAACCACTGCGCCTTCAATCTGCCCCTGCACCTGCTGCGGATTCACCGCTTTCCCCACATCATCCGCTGAGACCACATCCTTGATCTGAACATGCCCCGTTTCCGTGTCCACGTCTACGGCAAATGCCTGGGCTACATATCCATAGGCAAAATTCGGCTCAGATTTTCCGGTTTCCGGCTCAAAGGGAGTGGTCGCCGGGGGCCGGTACTTGAACGTCGCCACCGCCGGGCGCTCTTCATTGCGCCATTTTTCCAGTGCAAGTTCGGCGGCGCCTTTAATGGCATTCCCGGCCATAAAGGTCATCCGTGAAGCCGACGCGCTGCCGGAATTATCCGTATAAGCGGTATCGGAAACCACCAGCTCCACCTTCTCCAGAGGTACTCCAGCGGTCTCGGCGGCAAATTGGGCCATCACCGTATGCGCCCCCTGCCCACAATCTGCGCCTGCATGGAACACAGTCACCTTCTCGATATCCGCGCCGCCTTCCAACTTCACTGTCGCCCAGCTATGTTCCGGTGCGCCAAATGAAAAGCCCACATTCTTAAAGCCACAGGCAAACCCGATGCCTTGTTTGATATAAGGGCGCGCCGGGGGTGAAAATTTCGGCCAGGACGTATTCGCCCCGGCTGGTCGATGCCAGCCACGCTCTGTGTGCACCCAGCCTGCCGCTTCAGCACATTTTTCGATCACCTCGGCTATGCTCACGCCTTTGGGCAGCGGAGTGCCGACCGACAATAACGAACCTTCCCTGAGTACGTTGCGTAATCGCAATTCCACCGGATCGATTCCCAGGGCTTCCGCCAGTTTATTCATTTGCATTTCGGCCGCATATGCGCCCTGGGGACCGCCAAAACCGCGGAAAGCCCCGCCGGGTATGTTATTGGTATAGATAGAATAGGAATCCACGCGGACATTCGGGATTTCATATGGACCGGTGCACATCAGGGTGGCGTTGCCCAATACCTTGGTGGAGGTATAGGCATATGCGCCGCCATCCTGAAGCACTTCGACCTCCGCTGCCAGGATTTTTCCTTCTTTTGTGGCTCCCCAGCGGGTACGGATTAAAAAGGGGTGCCGCTTATGATGCCCGATGATCGATTCTTCCCGGTTCCAGATGATTTTCACCGGGCGGTGAATCCCGCGTTGGTGCAATCGCCAGGCTGCCAGAGCCAAAACGATCTGCACCGACATATCTTCCCGGCCACCAAAAGCGCCGCCGATGGCCGGGTAAATCACCCGGATTTGCTCTTCCGGCAGGCCCAGCGCATGGGCAATCTGCTCACGATCCTCGTGGGTCCACTGCCCTGCTACCTGGATGGTTACCCGCCCTTCATCATCGATATAAGCCACACCCGCTTCGGGTTGCAGATAGGCATGTTCCTGCGCAGGAGTCCGATATTCGCCGCTGATGACAACGTCGGCTTCGGCAAATGCTCTGTCCACATCCCCTTTACGAATGCGATAGTGGCAAAAGACATTAGAGCCATGATCAGGGTGCAACAATACCGGCGGGTTGTCCTTTGCCTGGACCAGGTCGGTAACCACCGGCAGGTCTTCATAGGTTACGCGAATGAGATCCCGGGCTTTGGTGGCAATTTCTTCGGTTTCGGCGACAATGACTGCGACCTGGTCGCCTTCGAACCGTACCCGGTCGGCGTAAGGTTTGGCAGAGCCGGGACCGCATAACACCGGTTGGTCAGGCATAATCAGTCCATATTCATTTACCGGAACATCTTTCGCCGTAAATATGGCGATTACGCCCGGTAATGCTTCTGCAGCCGAGATATCCAGCTCACGGATCAGGGCATGCGCCCGGCCGGCAAACAAGATTTTCATCATTGCCTGGTTGGGTAGATTGATATCGCCCGGGTACAACGTTTCGCCGGTAACTTTTCCGCGTGCATCCAACCGGATCGCTGATTTGCCAATAACTGACATGGTTTTCTCCGCTGTGTTGTGAAAGGCAAGCTTATTCAGGTCGTGTGCAGGTTGGAAAACCTGCCCCCTCAAACACCCATATTATACTCGCC
>JAGUYX010000146.1 GCA_020061145.1 Anaerolineales bacterium
GGATCCAGACAGCCATGTTAAACTTAACAGATTGCCATGTGGCGAGTTTTGATGATCTGGCTGCTGTGTATCGGCGCGTTGGGAAGGATGACCGGCAGCGCCATAGCGCAGGCGGAGGATACACCGCGCCTGGAATTTGTCGCGCCAGCCGGTGGCAGCGCCATTCGGGGAGAGACGGTTATCGTGGTCGACACCGACATTCAGGAGATCCAACAGGCGGAACTATGGTTCCGGTATAACGGAGACCCGATTGGTACCTGGTTTCCTCTCTGGGAAAGCGATGGCTCTCCTGCCGGTAGCGAGTGGGCAGTCTGGGATACCACCGCGATTACCGATGGTAATTATGACTTGAGATTGGTTGTCTGGTTGCCCAATGGCGAATTCTTCGAACGATTTGTCAGCGGGATACGGGTGAGAAATTATTCGCCCATCGAAACCAGTACGCCTGCACCCGCGCCAGTGGAAACAGATTTTGTCTCCGCACCCACGATATCTCCCAGCCAGACGCCGGTGATTATCAGGACGGTTGTTTTTCCATCACCCGCGCCAAACCCTGCCAGCCTGACCACGGGTGAAATGCTCAGCACATGGATGTTTTCTGTCCTGGGAATCCTGGGTATTTTTGGATTGCTTGGTGTCTACCTGTATTTACGCCAGAAAATTCGAGGTGATTGACAAAATCGCATGGAAGAATTAAATGCTCCTTATCTAATCGTTGGCCTGGGAAATCCGGGACGAGAATATAAAGATAACCGGCACAATGTTGGCTTCCTGCTCCTCGATGCGCTGGCTGAGAAGTTGGGCTTACGCTTTACGCGCATGGAATCTAAAGCCCTGGTGACCAAAAGCGAACTCAAAGGCAAACGCCTTATCCTGGCAAAACCACAGACCTTTATGAATCTGTCTGGTCAAGCAGTTGGTGGGTTATTGAAATTTTATAAAATCCCACTGGAAAACCTGCTGATTGTTTATGATGATGTCGATCTGCCATTGGGTACTTTGCGGCTGAGACCTGGGGGTGGTTCTGCCGGTCATAAAGGAGTGAAGTCGATTATCGAACGGCTGGCGACACAGGATTTTTCCCGCCTGCGCGTTGGTATCGGGCGACCACCAGGACGCATGGAGGCGGCCGATTATGTTTTGCAGGATTTTAGCGAAGTTGAGCAGCAGGAACTCCAGGCAACCCTCCAGACCGGAGTTGAAGCTATCCTGACATTTATTCATACAGGAATTGAAACAGCGATGAACCGGTTTAACGGACCGGTGCTCGCCAATGAAAACGAAAAATCAGATTAACCATGGAACCCGATATCTTTTTAAATCCCATATCCCGCCTGCCTGCCTATCAGGATTTATTAACTAAACTGCGAGCAGGGATATCTCTGGGGAATGAGGCTTTACCCCGTGCCGCCCGGCTGCCTGTCGTGGCTGCGTTGTACCGCGATTTACAACGCCCGATTTTGTTAGTCACCGATCGGGCAGACCGCGCCCTCACTTTCCTGGATGAGCTGGGGTTGTGGGCGCCAGAGGCTTTACGTTTGTACTTCCCCGAACCAAATCCTCTGTTCTACGAAAACACGCCCTGGGGACCGAATACCCGCCGAGACCGGCTTTTAGTCCTGACCCAACTTGTAGCTCAACAGATTCCGGGTTTTCAACGCCCCTCTACCCCCCCGATAATCATTGCCCCGGCGCGCGCCATCATGACCCGCACCCTGTCCAGGCGCGAGTTCATTAAGGCGTCCCGGCAAATAAAAACCGGGATGAGCGTACAGCTTGATGGACTGGTTTCCAGTTGGGTAAATCTGGGTTACGAACCTGTTTCTATCGTCACCAATCCGGGCCAGTTTGCCCGGCGAGGCGGCATTCTGGATATCTGGCCTCCTGCAGAAGCACAACCGGTGCGGTTGGAGTTTTTCGGGGATGAAATCGATACCTTACGCAGCTTCGACCCGTCGACCCAGCGCACATCCGCCACTGTCGACCGCCTGCTGGTTGCCCCGGCGCGGGAGTATCTGCTAAAAGAAACCCATGCGATCGTCGACGAAGTTGAAAACGAGATTTCTGAATTTTATCTTCCAGTATTGCACCCCAATGCGTCCAGTGTGTTGGATTACCTGCCAAAAAACAGCCTGGTGATTATCGAGGATCTCCTGGCGCTGGAAGATACCATCACCGAAGTAGAAGAACAAGCGTTGAGTCTTCGCCAGGAAGCGATCCAGAATGAACGCCTGCCTGCCGATTTTCCACTGCCCTACCTGACCCGCGACCAGGTTCTGGATAGCCTGGAAATGTTACAACATCTGCCCATCGGACCGTTCAGCGCTATAGAGGATCTCGGTGAAAACCGGCTGCGGACAGCTTTCAGCCCGGGTCCACGCTATGGAGGACGATTGAAACCGATGTTTGAAGAAATCTCTCGCCAGATCGACGCGGGAGATCAGGTAGTCCTGGTATCCCGGCAGGCGTTCCGGCTGGATGAAATCTGGAAAGAAACCTCATCCGTGAGTTCTGACCATGACCCAGCAAAGAGAAACCCGCTATTTGTTCACTCCAGCCTGTCCGAAGGTTGGGTATTGGCGCCGCATGCGGCTGGCAATGGGCAGGAAGTACGTTTGTTACACCTGTTGACGGATGGTGAGATCTTTGGCTGGCAACGCCCCCTGCCGCGTAAACGCAGCCGTCCGACTGCCGAAGCGCCTGAAGCCAGTTTTGCAGACCTGCAAATTGGCGATATGGTGGTGCATGTCGACCATGGGATCGGTCTGTACATGGGCCTGGTACATCGTACCATTGAAGGCATCGCCAATGAATATATTTGCCTGGAATATGCGCAGGGCGACCAGCTTTACGTCCCGGTATTTCAGGCCGATCGTATTTCACGCTATATCGGCCCGGACAACCGAAATCCTTCGCTGACTCGCCTGGGGGGAACAGAATGGCGCTCAACCAAATCTCGGGTCAGAGAGGCGGTAGAGGAAGTCGCAAAAGATCTGCTTGAACTTTATGCCAGACGCTTGATTGTTGAGGGGCATGCTTTCAATGAAGATTCTCCCTGGATGCAGGAACTGGAAGCCAGTTTTCCATATATTGAGACCGAGGACCAATTACGCGTATTGAATGAAGTCAAGCAGGATATGGAGAGCCCGCGGCCAATGGACCGGCTGATCTGTGGGGACGTGGGATATGGGAAAACTGAAATTGCCCTGCGCGCTGCCTTTAAAGCGGTGCTGGATGGGAAACAGGTTTTGCTGCTGGTTCCGACGACGGTGCTGGCGCAACAACATTACGAAACCTTTCGGGAGCGGCTGGCGCCTTTCCCGGTGGAACTCGAAATGCTTTCCCGCTTCCGCAATCCTCAGGAACAACGCAAAATCGTTCAAGGATTGGCAGATGGATCTCTGGATATCGTGATTGGTACCCACCGATTGTTATCATCCGATATCAAGGTAAAAGACCTGGGGTTGTTGATTATCGATGAAGAACAACGCTTTGGGGTCACCCATAAAGAGCGCCTGAAGCAAATGCGCACCGAAGTCGATGTGCTCACCCTGACCGCCACGCCCATACCCCGCACCCTGTATATGGCGCTGACCGGTGTGAGAGATATATCAACGCTAAACACTCCTCCGGCTGAACGATTACCGGTCATCACCCGGGTAGGCGCATACAATCCGCGCCTGGTGCGTCAGGCAATTTTGCGCGAAATGGAGCGAGGTGGGCAGGTGTTTTTCGTCCACAACCGGGTGCAGACCATCAATGCCATGCGCGTCCACCTGGAGAAACTGGTGCCCGAAGCCAGAGTGGCGGTTGCCCATGGGCAGATGAACGAACAGGAACTCTCCAACCGGATGCATGCCTTCAGCGAAGGTCAGGTGGATGTCCTCTTGAGCACCTCGATCATTGAATCCGGGTTGGATATCCCGAATGCCAACACATTGATTATCGACCGGGCAGACACCTTCGGATTGGCGCAGCTCTACCAGTTACGCGGTCGAGTAGGGCGTGGTGCTCAACGTGCCTATGCTTATTTCTTCCGGCACAATAAGATCCCTCCAACCCCTGAGGGGAGAATGCGCCTCGAAACCATCGCTGAAAACACACAACTTGGCTCTGGTTTTTCGATTGCCATGCGCGATATGGAAATCCGCGGGGTGGGGGATTTACTCGGCACCCGCCAGTCCGGACATATCGCAGCGGTAGGTTTTCATCTATATACACGTTTGCTCGCCGATGCAGTGAGACAACTGCAATCCACACGAGGTTTGCCAGCCAGGCAGCCTGTAGAATCCAGGGCATTTCCAGAGTTGCTGGAAGAAATCCAGCGTCCCATGGTCAATGTTGACCTACCCTTGCCAGTCAGCATCCCAGATGATTACGTAGAAGATAAAAATGTTCGCCTGCGGTTATATCGTCGCATCGCCGATTTGCGAAAACTGGCTGAAATAGATGGGTTGATTGTAGAATTTACTGACCGGTTTGGCCCTCCACCGCCAGGAGTGCTGAATTTGCTCTATCAACTGAAAATCAAATTATTGGCAGAACAGGCCGGGGCGACCGGCGTCAGCGCGGAAGGGAATCTGATTGCCATTCGTTTTCCCGCTTTACCAGGCGAACTCAGCCAGCGAAGTTTCCCTTACCTTGGGAATGATATCCGGGTAGGGAAAAATGGTCTTTGGTTTGAATATAAAAAAGCAGAAAACTGGCAGGAACGTATGGTTGAAATCCTGGAAAACCTGGCTGCCTGGGAGTCTAAAGCCGTTTTGAGTTGATCCTGGTCTACTTTCACTTCGGTGCGCACAACTGCACACCCGTGCTATAATCTGCCATTGATTATGTGGAACATCCTGGAATGGGAAATATCCGATTTACAGGATCTCAGGAAGCGACTTCGTCTGCCAGGTTAAAGCAAACATGTATGGACCTGTCCTTGTCCTGAATGCAAATTTTGAACCCATCAATGTATGTGATACCCGGCGCGCGCTCGGGCTGATCCTGATGAACAAAGCGTCGCTGGTATTAAATGGCCGCGGGGAAATTCAGACAGTCAGCCAGGCATTCCCCGCCCCATCCATCATTCGGCTCGAGCGAATGGTAAAACGACCACACCAGATGGTACGCCTGACTAAACGAGAGATTTTTCGTCGGGATAATTACACCTGCCAGTATTGTGGCAGCCATCCAGTGCGGTTAACTGTGGATCATGTTGTCCCTCGGCATCTGGGTGGGGAACATAGTTGGGAAAACCTGGTCACCGCCTGCCCGGCATGCAATCTCAAAAAAGGTGGGAGAATCCCTGAACAGGCTAATATGAGCTTACTCCGCCGCCCTTATGAGCCTCCTGCATCGGCTCATTACCTGTTCGGTCGCTACCTGGAAAACAACCAGGAATGGGAACCTTTTATCGAAGGGTGGTAAGCGAGATACGAAGCAAATCTTCTGCGAGGAAAATTTCACCCCTGAAATGCTCCGCAGCCTGGGTGATCAATCTTTGCGCCTCATCCACCGGATAATGGATTAACATCAAACGCCGGACGCCTGCCTTTTCGGCGGTTTTCGCTGCCTGACTGGCGGTACTGTGCCCGGCCGAATCGCCGGCAGTTTCGTGAATTAATAAATCGGCTCCCGCAGCCAGGCGGGTGACCACAGGGGATGGCGAGGTATCACTGGTATAGACGATAACCTGGGGGGGATGATTTATTTGAAACCGTAAAGCCAGGCATGGAATCAGGTGTTGTGCCGGGGAACAGGTAATTCTCAACTCTGGCGTCTCGAGTA
>JAGUYX010000242.1 GCA_020061145.1 Anaerolineales bacterium
AAGCTCCCATAACCGGGTTCGCCCTGCCAGTATTCCCGGCGAATGCGCTCAGGGTCTGGATGCAGGCCAGGCGCAGAAAGCGGTTGCCGCGGAACTCCCAGGTGCGCACCAGGTATCCTTCGAAGATGACGTGGTTGATCATGTAGAGGCTCCTTTTCAGTGATGTACAGTACAAAGATTTGGGTTAAACAAAAAAAGCCACACTCCTGCAGGAATTGCTGCAAACGTGTGGCTTCGGGCTGGCTGACGAAATGATAAATCGTTTTATTCAGTTGTCGGATGAACTGTCACCAGTACATGCCTTCGTACTGGGAATATAGCACGATCAGGTCTTTGAAGTCCAGTGACAAACAGCATGAAAATCAAATGACCAGGAAAGTACAACTTGTGCCGGAGTATATCAAATCGTTCCACACCAAGGGATATGTGATCTAAACTCGATTTGTATATATAAGGTATGGACGGTTTTCATGCCACACAATCAAACTTGCAACCACGCTTGGGGTAGGGCAACCAACTTGCGAAACCAAGAATTATTTTAAGACCATCGAAATATATTACCCAATTTACTCAGAAGAATGAGCGGAGAATGACCTAACTCTATTGACAGGATAAATTTTCAGTGCTAGAATTTCTAAAACCTTTTACTAAAAGGATTTAGAGGAATTTATGGCTGTCAAACGGGTGACAATTAATCAGGTTGCTGAAAAGGCCGGTGTTTCTCCCACTGCAGTTTCGTTCGCCTTCAACAATCCAGAACAGATCAGCCAGGAGACCGCTGAACGCATTCTCAGCGTCGCTCGGGAATTGGGCTATTCCCCAAACCCCATTGCCAGAGCGATGATCCTGCAGCGAACCGGGGTGATCGGCGTATTGGTCCCATTTAACATTTCCACAACATTTGCCAATCCCTTTATCAGCAGCTTTATGCAGGGGGTGGGCAGCGTTTGCGATCAACGTTCTTTGAGCGCGCTTGTCGTTTCACCCTACGAGGGTTCGCTTGAAGAGGCTACCAGACGGGCTTTGGTCGATGGATACATTGTCCTGGGATTAGATGAGAAGCATGGTGAGATCGAGCCTCTGCGCCAGCGGGGCATACCCATTGTGGTAGTCGATGGGGACGCAGAAACCGTGTCGGAGGTCAACGTTGACGACGAAGGTGGTGCCTACGATGCGGCTTGCCACCTCCTGGCCAGGGGCCACCGCGATATTCTGATCGTGACCTTCCAGCAACCGGCACCCAGTCACCTGGACCACGTCTACTATGGGGTAGGGGGTCGCAGATTAGCGGGTTATAAGCGAGCCTTTGCAGACCATGGCCTGGAGTTCCGCTTTAATTGGATTGTGCAATCCCTAACCAGTATCGAGGGAGGAACGGCGGCTTTTTCCCAGGCATGGGAGGATGGCTTTCGCCCCACGGCAATTTTGGCCCTCAGCGATGCAATGGCCATCGGCGTTTTATCTGCGGCGAAGCATCTCGGTCTCGATGTACCTAGAGACCTGGAAGTCATCGGTTTCGATGATATTCCTATGGCGGTGTTAACTTGTCCTTCCCTCTCGACCGTCCACCAACCGATTGTGGAGAAAGGAAGGTTGGCTGCGGAGCTGTTGGTCAATTCGTTAGCGGGCGATCGCAAACCCGAAAGAGTGAGCCTGCCAACCAGATTGGTTCTTCGAGATTCAACTTATCCATCCGTGGAACGCTGAAATCGGGATATTCATTCTTCGAAATTCCCTTCCGATTTAGTTTGCGAAGATATTCACAGGAGAGTGTAGGATGATTAGGAAAACAAAACGTAATACCTTAATCGCAGCAGTCCTCACACTTGCGCTACTCGGGCAAAGCTGGTTCTTAAGTCCTTCACCAGCACTTGCCCTCCCGGTCTGCAATGCTACAGGGGTAACCAATCGAGCAAACTACGAATCGGACATCATCTACGAGTTGATGACCGATCGGTTTGCAGACGGAGACCCTACCAACAACAACCCATATAACAAAAGCAACAGCTACGATCCGAGCCGCACGGATATCAATAAATATTTTGGTGGGGACTGGCAAGGGATCATCGATAACATCGCTTACCTCAAGAACATGGGGATTACTGCGATCTGGATAACAGCACCATACAACAACCTTGACGACCCCTACCTGGAAAACGGCATTTCCTACAACGCCTATCATGGTTACTGGGCTAAAGATTTCTTTCTACCGGATGAGCATTGGGGGGACTGGGCCAAATTCGACCAGCTCGTGGCAACGGCCCATAATAATGGGATTAAGGTAGTCATTGACTATGCTCCCAACCACACCAGTCACACAGATAACGTTGAGGCTGGCGCGCTCTACCGAAATGGGACTCTGTTGGGACGCTTTAACAATGATACGTTGGGTCTATTTCACCACTTGGGTACCCGCGCCGATTATCAGACCAGCAAGTACGAGTACCAGAACTACGCCCTGGCAAATCTGGCTGATCTTTCCACCGAAAATGCCACTGTTCAGAATTATCTGAACGATTCGATCGACGTATGGCTCAGCCATGGTATCGATGGAATTCGGAATGACGCCACCTTGCACCAGAGTGACGCCTTCAGGACAGTATTTGCCGATCACGTCAATGCGAGCTCAGACCCGGTATTCCACTTCGGCGAATACTTTATCAGCACGCCTGACGCCAAGTACGATGACTACCGCACGTCTCCAGACCGGACAGGAATCCAGATCCTTGATTTCGAGTTTGCCAATGTCGCCCGCGCAACTTTCGGCGACTTTAGCAAGACGATGCAAGATCTGAAGAATACGATCACTTATACCGCTAACGATTACACGTATGAGAATGATGCAGTCACCTGGTTGGACAGCCATGATAAATCTCGTTTGGCGACTATTCAGCCCAATCAGGGGATCTTCCACGCTGCCCTGAGCTTCCTGCTCACCTCAAGAGGCACTCCGGTCATTTATTATGGAACCGAGCAGTATATGACAGGTGTAAACGGCGATGCAGGTCGCACCTGGATGACGAGCTTTAGTCAGACGACTACCGCATACCAGTTGATCAAAAAGCTATCCGACCTGCGAAAGTCCAACCTGGCCATTCAATATGGGACGACAGCTTTTCGCTGGGATAACAGCAACGTGTTGGTTTATGAGCGCCAGTTCTACAACAACATCGTGTTGGTCGCCATCAATCGCAGCGGCACTACCTACAACATTAGCGGCCTCTACACCAACTTGCCACCGGGGAGCTATAACGATTACCTCAGCGGCCTGCTGAGTGGTAACAGCATTACGGTCGGGAGCAACGGCGCAGTGACCCCATTTGATCTGGGACCGGCTGAGGTGGGGGTCTGGGAGTACAGGTCCCCTGGCGCTTCTGTCCCACAGATTGGGGCAGTTGGCCCGACAATGGGACGAGCTGGCGATCTGGTTACCATCGATGGCGATGGTTTTGGCACCACACCCGGGACCGTTTATTTTGGCTCTACTGCCGCCACGGTTCAATGCTGGTCAAATAAGGAAATCAAAGTGACGGTGCCCTCGATCACGGCAGGTCTTCAGAATGTAACCGTAGTGGTCGGTGGGAATACTTCTAACCCATTCTCCTATACAGTACTCAGTGGTCCCCAAGTACAGATTATCTTTCACGAAAATGCCACAACGAGTCTGGGTCAGAATATCTATGTGGTGGGAAACAAGTACGAGTTAGGCAACTGGGACCCGAGTAAACCCTATATCGCCTTTTGGAACCCCAATTATCCTGATTGGTATTTGCCAGTCAACGTGCCGGCGAGCACGATTATCGAGTTTAAGTTCATCAAACGCGATGGAGCCGGGTCTGTGATCTGGGAGGGTGGCTATAACCATACATTCACTACACCCGCCAGTGGAACCGCAGATACCCCAACCTACACCTGGCAACCGTAACAAATGATCCTCTCCTGGTGAAGTAAATAGCTCTTCCAGGAGAGGATCCTGAATAAATGCCTTTAGGAAGGAGGAATTACACAACGAACACTCGGAAGAAATTTGAAAGACAACCCGAAAGACTAACATGAACTTTATTTCTTCTTTTGGAGGAAAGAATGAGTAAATCGTTTCGAACAGCAACACTGATCATGATTGCCAGCTTTCTGCTGGGTGCCTGCGCCTCCCCTGCCGCTCAGGTCCCAGCAGAAGCCACGGCCACCACAGGAGCGGCGCCGACAGAAGCCGTTGCAACCACAGAGGCGCCTGCAGAACCGACGGCGACGACGCCCCCGACGACGGAACCAACCCCAACAGAGGCAGGTGCAACCCCGGAGGCGACGCCCACCCCCAAGCCGCTCGCATCCAAGGAAGGTACGCTGACCATCTGGGTCGATGGGGGCCGGGTTCAGGCGATCACAGACCTGGGCAAGCAATTCACCGAGGCGTATAATGTCCCAGTCGAGGTGCAGGAGCTCGGCTTTGGCGACGTGCGCGACCAGCTCAAGATCGCCGGACCGGCCGGCGAAGGCCCCGATATCATCATCGGCGCGCACGACTGGCTGGGCGAATTGGTCACCAATGGTCTCCTTGAACCACTCGATTTAGGAGACAAGGCTGAAAGTTTCGACCCGGTCTCTCTCCAGGCATTCACATATAATGGCCAGCTCTATGGCCTGCCCTACGCCGTCGAAGCCATTGCCCTGGTGTATAACAAAGACCTAGTGCCAGAACCCCCCGAGACCTGGGAAGAGATGAAGGAGATCGCCAGAAACCTGCAGGAGCAGGAAGAGGTCGAGCAAGGCTACGTTTTGCAGCAAGGCGACCCTTACCACACCTACCCCATCATCACCGGCTTTGGTGGCTACGTCTTCGGACGCACGGAGGATGGTAGCTACAACCCGGAAGACCTGGGCCTGGATAGCCCTGGGGCTATCGCAGCAGCCGAGGAGATCGATAGCATGGTCAAGGAAGGTCTCCTGCGCAAAGACATCAACTACGAGATCATGATGACCCTGTTCAAGGAAGGTAAATCGGCTTTCTTCCTCGGCGGCCCCTGGACGTTAACCGATTTGCGCAGCTCGGGGGTCAATTACGGCATCGCCAAGATCCCAACCATGGAACAGACCCCGCGGCCTTTCGTCGGCGTCCAGGGTTTCATGGTCAGCGCCTTCGGCAAGAACAAGCTGCTCGCACAGACTTTCCTGACCGAGTACCTGGCAACGGACGAAGCCATGCAGGCGCTCTACCAGGCGGTCCCGAACGGCCCAGCCTGGCTTCCACTGCGCGAGACGCTCGATGATGCGGATCTGTTGATGTTTGCCGAATCAGCTGCAGATGGGGAACCCATGCCGGCCATTCCGCAGATGTCAGCGGTGTGGGAATCCTGGGGCAAAGCGATCACGATCATCTTCCAGCAGCAACAGCCAGCCGACCAGGCGATGAAAGATGCCGCCCAAACGATCCGTGAAAAGATTGCCGAATCTCAATGACCAGAAGGGAGGTGGGGTGATCCGCCCCACCTCCTCTTCCTCCTTTCGGACATCGTTCCTGCACATGGCCGGCCTGGCCTTGTTGGATGCTCTCGCTCTGTGGCTGGTCTATTCCTTGCTGGGGAATGGGGCCGGGACGGCAGGCATCCTCGTCCTGGTTGTCACCGGGCTGGTCAATTGGGTCTTTCTCTCCGACAGGTTCTACCCGATCCGCTGGTTGACGCCCGGGCTGGTATTGATGCTGCTTCTGGTCGTTTATCCGCTCGTATTTACCGTCTATGTGGCTTTCACCAACTATAGCGATGGCCACATCTTAAGCAAGCAGCAGGTCGTCGAACAGTTGCAGCGCCGCTACTTCCAGACACCAGACGCGATCAGCTACCAGATGACGGTATATCGCAGCCCGGAGGGCGGATTCCTCCTTTTCTTGCAGGATCCTCAGGGGAATACCTATACCGGCACTGAAGAGCAGGGCATCCAGGCTTATCCGGTCGGGGGCGAACCTCCGGAAAGAATTGGGCCTTACCAGAAGCTCTCCCTGGCAGGCACGTTCCAGTACCTGACCGAGCTAGAGAAGATCCAGGTAAGCGGTGAAGGCTTCCAGGTGCGAATAACCGGGCCGAATAAAGCCAGGCAGGCGCTGGCCAAGTATACTTATGATCCCGATCGGGACTTGCTGACTGACAACGAAACCGGTAAGATTTACAGGCCAGTGGGCGGCTCGTTTGTGGATAATGAGGGCAAACCTCTTCCCGATGCGCCCGGCTTTACGGCGGTCGTCGGGCTGGATAACTTTCGGCGGGTGTTCTCAGATCCCCAAATTCAGGGGCCTTTTCTACGCGTCTTCCTCTGGACAGTAACCTTTGCAGGCATGACCGTGCTGCTGACCTTCAGTGTGGGCCTGTTGCTGGCTTTGGTGCTGAACGATAACCGACTACCGCTGCGCACCCTGTTCCGTTCGCTCGCGATCATCCCCTACACGATTCCGGGTTTTATCAGCATCCTGGTCTGGGTCGGGTTGCTGAACCCTTATTACGGCCCGTTCAGCTTGATGATCAAGGACCTGATTGGCGTCTCTCCTGACTGGTTTTCCAACGGCACACTGACCAAGGTAGCGATCCTTTTCATCAACACCTGGTTGGGCTTTCCCTACATGATGTTAATTAACCTGGGCGCCCTGCAGTCGATTCCAATGGAGATGTACGAGGCGGCCGAACTGGATGGGGCTGGCCGCTTCGCCAAGTTCCGCTACCTGACACTGCCGCTGCTTTTGATTTCCGTTGGTCCGCTGTTGATCGGCGCATTCGCCTTCAATTTCAACAACTTTACGGTAATCGACCTGGTCAATGAAGGGGGACCACCCATCGTAGGCACCTCCACGCCCGCCGGACAGACCGATATCCTTATCTCGTATACGTATCGCCTGGCCTTCGCCGGAGGACGGGGGGCCGACTTTGGCTTGGCCTCAACCATCGCCATCTTCATCTTCCTGATCGTCGCCTCGCTGACCGCCTTCAACTTCCGCTTCACACGGCAGCTCGAGGAGGTGATGCGATGACGTCCATCTCAGAAACGGGTCAGACCAAAGCCAGTCGTAAGGAGAAGATAGGACTTCGCCTGTTTCGCTCTGCCCGGCAGGCCGCACGCTTCAACCTGTTCCTTAAGCTGCTGATCGCAATTCTGGCTGCGTTGTTCGCGCTCTACCCCGTAGCCTGGATCTTCTCGGCCGCCCTCAGCCCCTCCAACTCGCTGGTGAATTCCCGCCTGATCCCGGTTGGGGCGAGTGCTGCCAACTTTGTGCGCCTGTGGAGCGATCCCCGGCACCCGTTCCTGCTCTGGATGTGGAACTCGATCAAAGTCTCTAGCCTGACAGCCATCATCACGGTTTCCCTCTGCGCTCTGGCGGCCTTTTCCTTTAGTCGCTTCCGCTACCGTGGTCGGCGCTCCGGTCTCCTGGCCATCCTGCTCATCCAGCTTTTTCCCAACACGCTGGCGATCGTGGCCTTGTTCCTCCTGCTCCAGCAGATCGGGAAGGTGCCCGGCTTCGCCTGGCTTGGC
This sequence comes from Anaerolineales bacterium, assembly GCA_020061145.1. Classification (GTDB taxonomy): domain Bacteria; phylum Chloroflexota; class Anaerolineae; order Anaerolineales; family DRKV01; genus JAGUYX01. The sequence goes on from JAGUYX010000242.1 coordinate 7,516, forward strand.
CTGAATACGCTGGGCGGGATCATCCTGATCTATAGCGGCGGCGCGCTGGGCTTCAATACCTGGCTGATGAAAGGCTTCTTCGACTCCATACCTAAGGAGCTAGACGAGTCGGCCCTGATCGACGGCGCCTCCTGGGCGCAGGCGTTCGTCTACGTCATCTTGCCGCTCGTACGCCCGATCCTGGCAGTGATTGGCATCCTGACCTTCATCGGCACCTACTCCGACTTCCTGGTGGCGCGGGTGATGCTCAAAAGCGCCGAGAATTACACCCTGGCCGTCGGTATGACATTGTTCATCCGCGGCCAATATACCCGAGAATGGGGGGTGTTTGCTGCGGCGGCATTGTTGGGGGCACTGCCCATCGTTCTGATCTTCTTGCTCTTACAGAAACAGCTTATCGGCGGCCTGGCAACCGGCGCCGTGAAAGGTTAGCCGTGGAAGAAATGTTGAAAAATGAGGCGTTAAGCCGGGCGGCAGCGCGCGCCTTGCGAGACGGAAAGCAGCCGCACGTGCCGCCTCCGGCTTCTCCGATATCTACATGGGTCAGACTGGAACTGGAGGCTGGAGATGAGGTGGACCCGGAGGTGGTCTTCACGGATCCCAAACGAGAGCACGGCTGGCGGGTTGCCCTGGAGAAAGGATCCGAACCGGGGACGTGGTGGACCGAGATTTTACTACCTCGAGAACCCACGTTGCTACGCTACCACTTCGAACTGGCCGATGGCTCGCTGATTGGCGAGCGCCGCCAGAAGGAGGGGATCGAGAGACCACTCTTCGGCGTGTGGCAGGAGCAGGATTTCCAGATCGCCGTCTATCTGCCGGAAAATCCTCCACCCGCCTGGGTGCGCGGCCAGGTGTTTTATCAGATATTTCCAGACCGCTTCGCCCGTGGGGGCAACCCGGACCACCGGGGTAAGACGCGCTGCTACGAATACGAAACCATTGAGCTCGATTGGAGCCAGCCCCCCGAGCACCCGCCAAAAGGCCGTGATTTCTACGGCGGAAATTTGCGCGGCGTGATCGAAAAGCTGGATTACCTGGAAGACCTTGGTGTGACCTGCCTGTACTTCACGCCGATCTTTGCCTCGCCGACCAACCATCGCTATGACGCTTTGGATTACACGAAACTTGACCCCCGGCTGGGCACCGAGGAGGATCTGCGTGAGTTGATCCAGAAGTGTCGTGATCGGGGGATGCGGGTGCTCCTCGATGGCGTTTTCAACCATTGTTCGAGTGAAAGCGTCTATTTCAATTCGGCCCGGGCTGACAGGCGTTCGCCTTACTATCGCTGGTTCGACTTTAAACGCTGGCCGGACGAGTGGACCGGTTGGGTCGGTGTGAAGACCATGCCGGAGTTCGTCGAGTGCCCCGAGGTAGAAGATTTTTTCTTTGGAGAGCGTGGAATAGCCCAATACTGGCTATTTTATGGGACGGCCGGCTGGCGCACAGACGTGACCCCCTGGATGACAGACGAATTCTGGCGGCGCTTTCGCCGCGCCGTACGTCGCGATTATCCAGAGGCGTATTTGGTCGCTGAGGACTGGGGGAACGCCAGCCAACGCCTGCTGGGCGATTGCTTCGACGCCACGATGAATTACCGGTTCGCCTATTCCGTGGTTGGCTTTGCGGGGGGAAAATTGACCCCTGCCGAACTGGACGACCGCCTGGAAACCCTGCGCCGTGATACACCGCCCAATCATTTTCACGCCCAGTTGAACCTGATCGACTCGCACGATACACCTCGTGCGTTAAGTACATTGGGGGGAGATAAGCAACGGTTGAGGCTGGCCGCAGCCATTCAATTGGCTTATCCAGGGGTACCCATGATCTACTCCGGGGATGAGGCCGGCGTCGAAGGGACCTACGCCGAAGACAGCCGACGCTCCTTCCCCTGGAAAGACCCGGACGGCTCGCTACTCGATTTTTACCGGCAGGCGATCCACGCCAGGCAAGCAAGCAAGGCGTTGAGTTTGGGTGAGGTTGCGACCGCCTGGATTGATGAGCGCGGGGCCTATGGCTTTTTCCGGCAAGCGGGTGAAGAGGTCGTCCTGGCCTTGTTTAACAATGGCGATTCTCCGCTGGAAGTCCTCGTCCCCATTGGAGAGCAGGGGTACCAGGGAGATTGGGTTGACCTGCTTGGAGGATTGCCAGAGGCTACAATTTCAGAGGGCTTACTGCGTACAACCCTACCCGCGAAAGGATTCGCCTGGTACTATCATGATAACAACAGATAGGCATTTTTTAGTGTCGCCTTTACTTTTGGTATGGTCCAGAGTTTCCCCATCAAGGAAAGAAACGGGAATAAATTGAATCAAGTAATGCGATCAGGTACTGAGAACATTATAGTATCCCTCACTTCAGATTTAGGGCAATCGCCTGATCAATCGTGAATGTGCGCGGACCTTCCCTAGCATCTTCTGCCAAACCTGCGGTGCTACACCCGCTTTTAGCTCACCCAACGCCTGGTTGAGGTCAGAGAGCCAGGTCCAGAATCTGTTATCCGTTACGCTGAGCCAGCCGTAGATCAGGCTCCATTGCTCGATAGGTTTCCTGGATTCTCTATTGATCCATCCATCCCCCAATGCCTCCCAAAGGTTTCCCAGGCGTTTCAGGCGTTCTTCGGCTGTGACAGGGTCTTCGCGCGGTCAGGATACATTCTTATCCTTTCTTTGCTGGAAGTGAGGTCAATGGAAATCTCATTAATTCTGCGAGAGTATAAACCATTTCCAGCGTCTGGTTGTCTGGTTAGAGCTTTCACCCGAAGAGGAGAGATCACTGATTCAGGGCGCTCGCCGCAATTTCGAGGCATTCCAGGAGCTTTACCGCGCCTATTTCCCCAAGGTGTATGCCTACGTCGCCTACCGGGTCGGACGGGAGCAGGAAGCCGAGGACACCACCTCCGACGCCTTCTTGAGGGTCCTCGAAAAGATCCGTGAGTTCGAGTGGCGGGGAGAGGGGACCTTCGCCGCCTGGATCTTTCTTCTCGCTGTCTTAGGGTTTGCCCTGGGCGTCTCTCCGCGGGTCCGGGGGGCAGCTCTGGAGCTCATCCAGGAAGTTGGCGGGCTGCGCTTTATGGAAACCAGCAACTATCCTGGCGGCGATGAGGGTGGTGAGATTGTGGATAGCATGCAAGTATCTCTGGATGAAGTAAGGCTCATTTTTCCCGGGACGATCTCGTTGCCCACATTTATCCCTGCAGGATACAGCCTCGACCCCGAAGTGGAACTGATCGACTTCCAGGATGGAGACCTGCCCATAGCGATCGTAAACTGGGAGGCAAACCCGGATGGGAAGCGGCGCAGCCTGCGGCTCCAGATCATTTACAAGCCAGAGGATGTTCAGAACCTGGCCGAAGTAGTGGGGGAAGGCGTAATCGAGGAGATCACCATCAATGGGAAACCGGCCGCCTTGTTGGGCGGCGGGTGGAACTACGATACAAGGTCTTATGATCCAGACATCCCAAGCCTGCGTATCCGTTGGGTGTATGATGAGCGCACCATCTGCGAACTCAATGGCTCGGAGGCTATGGAGCCGGAGGTGTTGATCGAGAATGCCGAGTCGATCAAATAGTTCTACCTGTAAACAGTCACTTTCGCCCCGTCCTGGTGTTGAGTCTGCCAGGATGGGGCGATCTCTTTTATTGGATCAGGCAGATTTTTCGCCAATCAAGTGAGTGGGGACCTGATGCGATGATCGATCGGGCTGAAATTACAGGGTTTTTCCCGACGAGTTTCGATCCGTGCAGGCTGTACTCACTGATCACAATGAAACGTCCAGCCCAAACAACCTGAGCTGGACATTGTGCTGTCGAACGTTCGTTTACTACCATGGCTCTCTGATCGACTTGGCGATTCGAATCATCTCCTCGCGGGTCAACCCCAGCTCGAAAGCGGCGATAAAGTAGTTCAAGCCCTCCTGCTCCCAGGCCAGGTAAGCATCTCCCAACGAATCGTCCCACTGAAGGTGAGCGTAGGTAGTCTCGGGGTCGCCCTTGCCATCCGAGCGCCAGCCGCCCTGGACGAAGCTGCCTGGCTGGCCATTGACTTCTACAGCCTGCTCCTTGGTAGCTGGTAGCAGGAAAGGTCCGCCGCACTCCTCTCCAAGGCTGACCTTGAAGCTGATATGGCGAGGATCGTCCAATGGCGCACCGGTGGGACGGTACGACAGCCTGACACATGGACTGCCGGGGGTATTTTCATCTGAGGTGGATTGGATGACATCGGCATGGAACAGGCTCAGGTCGCCCGGCAACCAGGTGGGGACGAGCAGTTTGTAGGGGAATTGCTTTTGGATCTCTTCGAGCGTCATGGAGGGGGGAGGCGTGATTCGGATGGGTTCAACACTGGCAACCGCCCCCTCGGAGTCCGGGTTCGGTTGGACGAGCTCCATGCCCATGCGCTGGATCACCTCTTTGATAGAAGCACGCGCCTGCGGGACGGCCAAAACGATGGCCGCCAGGAGGATGAGAACGGCCGTAACCAGAATGTAGGCGCTTGTATACAGTCTGGCGATCATTTTTAGTCTATTTTCTCCTGGGCTGGATACCAGGCGCGCTTCGATCTGTGACCATTGGTTAATTGTGGTTCGAGGAGCACTTTCCTCAGCGATCTCTTTTAAAATCCAATGGGATTGATTTTTAGACTTCATCAGACCTTCTCCATTTCACTTGAACGCGGTAAGCAACGCCCGTAGCCTTTCACGAGCCACGCTCAGATGCCAGCGGAGCGTCCCTGGCGCACAGTTCAGTTGGTTAGCTGCTTCCGCAGTGCTCAAATCCAGAAAGTAGTGCAACACCACCGCCGCCCTCTGAGCAGGTGAAAGGCGATCAAGGGCTCCCTGCATTTCTTCCAACAGCTCTTTGCGTTGAACGAAGTCCTCCGGCTCCCTGGTGGTCATATCTAATCTTTTTAAAACAGCCCAGTAGTCCGCGTCCTCACCGTCTTCCAAAGATATCTGGCGTCTTTGCCGGGTGGTCGCTTTGATCGCATCATTGACCACCATGCGCAGGAACCAGGGGCGGAACGGGCGCGCCTCGTCAAACCTGGCGATCTTCTCGAACGTGCGCAGGAAGGCGGTTTGCACGATGTCTTCCGCTTCGGCCCGATCGCCCGTGATCAGACAGGCAGCCTGCACGGCCTCGACCTGGTACCTTTCCACCAGCGTCCGCAAGCCGGTGATGTCGCCTGTTTTGAGTTGGGCGACGGCTTTGGTTTCGTCCATGCGCATCTCCGCGGATCAGATTCAAGAACTCTCGTTAATAGTATCCTTCGAGGATCAAAAATGTTGGGGGGAATCCGTGAAAACGGGACAGGTGCTCCTGGTGGCATTATACTTCTCATTGTATGAGGAAAATGACGTTCCATAAACAATACTTGCCGTAATCCAGGTTTATTCTATCTTGAGCCTTGGTTAAACCTTCGCTTGCCGTACTTCGTCTTAAAGATAGACGGCTTAACAGCACAACATTCATGGAGTAAAGCGTGGAGATTTCAATTACGCAACTGGCCAATCACTGCCGTTGGTTTCCGCATTCTCGAAAAAGCACAGATCCTGGGTGATGTAATTCACCCGGAACATACCCCGTTCTCCTGTGACATACAATTCGCGAATTTTCGTGGGGGTCAGCCAGTTGATTTCCAGCAAGCCGACGATTTCATTGCCGAAGCGCAGAATTCCGGCAAACAGATCTTCGTTAGCGGTGCCCAACTCGGATTTAATTTCAGCGTAAACGCGCAGGGCTTCGCTCCCGGTGATAAAACGCATAATATCCAGGTCGTGAGTCGCCAGATCCATCACCACACCCACATCTTGTATGCGATGGGGGAAAGGGCCCAGGCGGCGGGCATTAATCTGGAACACACGCCCCAATTCACCTGCATCCAGGCGGCGTTTCAACTCGATAACCGCGGGATTGAATCGCTCAATATGGCCGACCATCAAAACGCGCCTGTATCGCTCGGAGGTATAGATCAAATCCTGTGCCTGTTCCAGCGCGGCGGCGATGGGTTTTTCCACCAGCACATGGCAACCAGATTCCAAAGCCTGTTTCACGACCATGTGATGGTATTGGGTTGGCACAGCCACCGAAATTGCCTCGGGCTTTTCGTAATCGAGTAAATCCCGGATATTGGTATAAGCCGGGATACGGTACATCTGGCTGATTTTTTCCGTCATCACCGGGTTCTCATCGGCGACCGCCACCAGCTCCACATCGGGCATCTCCTGGTAAACCCTGACGTGATTTCTCCCCATTTTGCCCACTCCAACAACCGCGATGCGGGTAGTCATTTTCCCACCTCCTTCATCATCATCACCAGAACATTTTCTTTGGTTTGGAACTCAGCTCCACAACGATTACACCGGTAAAGCCCATCTGGCATCTGGGTTAATTTGTTTCCACAGTGACAGACAAATCCAATTTGCCTGGCCGGATTACCAGCCATGATGGCATAATCCGGCACATTTCGAACCACAATGGCGCCTGCCCCCACCATCGCAAACCTGCCAATGGTGACATTGGGCAAAATAATGGCGCCTGCTCCGATCGAAGCCCCATAACTGACCTGGATGGGTCCGACTTCCCAATCGGAATCGGTTTTCACGGTCCCATCGGAGTTAATTGAGCGCGGGTTTTTATCATTGGTAAAAATCACCCCGGGTCCAACGAAAACACCATCTTCCAGAGTTGTTCCGTGATAAACAAATGCGCCGTTCTGGATTTTGACGTGGTTCCCAATCTGTACGCCAAAATCGATATAAACATCTTTTCCCAAAATGCAGCGGGAACCAATACGGGCACCCTCGCGAACCTGAGCGTGGTTCCAGATATACGTGCGCGAACCGATTTCCGCCGCTTGAGACACCTCGGCAGTTTGATGTACAAAAAACGACTGGTCCGTGTCCATGATTGCACTCACCGGTGTTCTTCCTGCAGGAATCCGCTTTCGATCAGTTGGTCTGCAAACATTCCGGCTTCCCGTCTGTTTTGCAGATGCAATTTCTTCAAGATCTTCTGAACATGTACTCGGACGGTGTTTTCCGAAATATTCAGCTGTTCGCTGATAGCCCGATTGGTAATCCCTTTGCTCAGCCAGATCAGGATTTGCTGCTCGCGCAAAGTAAGCAGGCTCAGCCGGGTTCTATCGGCCGGGAGATTGTATAGATCGCGCACAAACTTGCTTAACACGCGGGTTGCCAGCCTGCGCGAAAGGGCCAGTTCCCCCCGGTCCAGACCTCGTAAAGAGGCTAATAAGGCATTGAATGACGATTCGTTCTTGATCAGGTAGCCACTGGCTCCTTTGAAAAACGCCTTGACCATGAGATCTTCGGAATTGAGATTGGTAAGCACCACCACCAGGACGTTTGGGTCGATTTTCATGAACTCATCGATCAATTCCAGATTACAACCGGCTGGAAAATTGATCTCGACCAGCACAATATCCGGTTTTGCCAATCTCACTGCAATAATTGCCTCACCCGGGTTGTCCACCTGTCCGATAACCTCTATATCGGGCTGGTCGTTTAACATTCTGGACAATCCCTCTCGGAACAATATCTGAGGATCAACCAGCAACACCCGTGTTTTTTTAAACTGGCTCACTGCACTTTGCTTTGGTTTAACCAGCTGGCAGCTCTTACCCGTCTCCCCACAGTCAGGCAGAGTCAATTACCAGATGGAGGGAGAACCGAATCCGGCGGGCTGGAAAAACAGCCAGACCGGCAAGTCGACGATATACAGGCGCAAGAGAAGCACAACCCGGCTTTGGGGAGATTCAGGAGAAAAGAGATAGTAGTCCTGCCGGTGGATTAAAGCCGGTTGACGCCCTCAACGATGGTTTCCAGATCCTGCTGGGTAAGTTGTTGGTGTACCGGCAGGGAAAATACTTCTGTGGCGGTCTTTTCGGCCACCGGTAAGCTGTAGCTTCCCACTCGCTCGCGGATATAAGCATAGGTGTGCGCAGGTCTGGCATAGTAGATTCCTGTGCCAATGCCCAGGTCATTGAGCATTTTCACTGCCTGGTCACGATTTCGGTTGCCATTGATCCGCACGGTGTATTGATTCCAGACGTGCCCATACCCAGCTTTCACCTGGGGAGTAATGACAGACTCAATCCGGGCATTGAAATATTCCGCGTTTGCCTTGCGCCGGGTGGAAAAATCCGGCAGTCGGTCGATCTGAGCCAGACCAATGGCTGCCTGTATATCGGTGAGGCGGTAATTGAACCCGAGCATTTCATGTTCGTAGCGGCGTTTCATGCCATGGTTGCGTAACATGCGGCACATCTCGGCAATCTGGTCGTCTTGGGTAGTGATCATGCCCCCTTCACCGCTGATCAGGTTTTTGGTGGCGTAAAAACTGAACGTGCCGGTGCCAAAGCTGCCGGCATACCTGCCTTTATAGGTTGCCATCACTGCCTGGCAGGCATCTTCGATAATGCGTAAGCCAAATCTGTCTGCCAGGGATTGCACTTTATCCATATCGCACATATATCCGTAAAGGTGAACCGGTAGAATAGCTTTTGTGCGGGGAGAAATCTGTGCTGCAACCTGTGACAGATCCAGGTTGAAGGTGTCCGCTTCGATATCGACAAAAACAGGTGTTGCTCCGGTATAAAGTATGGCGTTCACCGTGGCAATAAAGGTGAATGGTGAGGTGATCACCTCATCCCCGGGACCGATGCCATTGGCGAGCA
>JAGUYX010000084.1 GCA_020061145.1 Anaerolineales bacterium
CTGATGCTTGAATTCAACCAGCTCGAACCCTACCAGCAGTTTTTCCTGGTTATCCTCATCTTGCTGATCCTGGGCACCGCCTTGCGTCTGGTGACGCGGCTGGCGCGCCGCTTGCTGTCTTGCGGCTGCCTGGGAATCCTGTTGCTCGGTGGAGTGGTGTTGCTGGCGAACTTCATCCAACAATTTTTCGCCTGAGGGAAGTGAAGTTATGCCAACTTTGGAAGCTGCGCAGGCCTGGTATTCACAGTCCGACCCGGTGCACGGGTTCGATCATGTGCTGCGTGTTTATCGCCTGGCTGTGTATTTAGCCCGGGCTGAAGGCGCCGACCTGGATATTGTCAGCGCCGCGGCTTTATTGCACGATGCGGTAGGCGCCCATCCCGCTGGCGAAAATAGCCGCCTGGATCATCATGCTGCGTCAGCCGAGTTCGCCGCTGAAGTCCTGGCGGCAGAAGGCTGGCCTGGCGAGCGCATTGCCGCCGTGCAGCACTGTATCCGCGCCCACCGTTATCGCTCTACCGAGTTACCGCAAACCCTGGAAGCGCGGGTTTTGTTCGACGCCGACAAGCTGGATGTGCTCGGGGCCTTCGGGGTGGCGCGCACCATCGCCTATGCGGTGCAGGCCGGTTCACCCATTTTTGCCGAGCCATCGACAGAATTCCTGCAAACCGGCAAGACCGCCGAAAACGAACCCCATAGCTCTTACCATGAATATCTGTTCAAGCTCCAGCATGTCAAAGAGCGCCTGTATACCGCCAGCGCCCGGAAAATCGCTGCAGATCGTCACCGCCTCCTGGTGTGGTTTTATACCCAGCTCGAAGCGGAGGCGCGTGGAAACCCTGAAGCGAGTCTGGATTCGCCCCTTTAAAAGAGAACGACGCGAAGAGGTGAGCCTGCGATGAACATCCCCCATGGCCCGATTTTGATTGTTGAAGATGTGCCCAATATCCTGGAATTCCTGGAAGTGACTCTGAAGTTCAAGGGTTACCCGGTGATCACTGCCCGTAACGGGCAGGAAGCGCTGGAGAAAGTCAGCGAGGTGTTGCCCGCCCTGGTGATCACCGACATCCTGATGCCCAAAATGGACGGATATGCTTTGGTCTACCAGCTGCGCACGGACCCGCGCACCAACCGCATCCCGATCATCTTCCTTTCGGCTACCTACGTCTCGCCTGAGGACAAACAATTCGCCTTCAGCCTGGGGGCCATCCGCTTTATAGAAAAGCCGGTCGATACAGAGGAGCTGCTGCTGACCATGGCGGAAGTGCTGACCCAGGGCCCGGTAGTGGCGGCTATGCCGCCGGAAGAAAAGGAGTTTTACCAGGGTTACCGCAAGCGTTTGGAAGCCAAATTGAGCCATAAAAATACTCAGATCGCCCGCACCGAACGCCTGCTGGAGAACCTGCCTGCCGAACAGCGCCCGGTGTACCAGTCGCTGCTGGTCGAAGCCCGCCGCCACCGCGACACCATCCAGGAAGAGCTGGACGAGTTGTATCGGATATTGGACCAATATTCCTGATTGCATCGAGGTTCTGTATCAGAAAGAGGCTCATTAAAGGGGGTTAGCAATCGAGTACGCGCGTAACTGGACAACCTTATGTGAACTTTTATACAATCGGTGAGGGTTGTTTTTTCCCTCGAGCGCGAAATTAACCGCTCTGCCACCTGTTGGGCTGGTGCTGAAATACCCGCCTTCCAGCACTTGCTTGGATGTTGAGCCATTCAAGGAAAGGATGAAGCATGAAACACAGCATCTGGTCATTCATCCTGGCTCTCGGGCTGCTGGCGATTATCCTGGTTGGGCTTCAGTATATGGAAGTCGCCATGTCTGCCCCGGCCAAGGAACCTCCTCCGGTTACGGTGCGTCAGATGAGCCTGGAGGAGTCCGTCCCGCCCCGAGATCTGCAAGCATCACAGAATTCAGACAATCTGGAATCCGCCAGCCAGGCGCAGAGGTCTACCAACCAGTCTGCGTCTCTGAGGCGCGCCCGCCAGTTGGGCGAAGAAATCCCGCCTGCGAACCCTACCTACCCCATCCTGGAGGAATTTGAGTTGCTTTACGGGAAGTTTGCTGCTCAATATATCCAACCGGGTTGGGTGTACATGCGGATTCGGGTGGAACACCCGGATGTGCATACCTCGATGGGCACCCTCTCTAACGGTGTGGAAATTCCCAACACTTCCACTTCCGATGTTTGGTATTTACTGGGAAAAGATGGGCTCCTCCGGGCGAGCGTGTCGCTGATGTACGACGAAACCGGGCAGCTCAACCAGGTCAGCGTCTACAAGGATCGCGTCTGGCACAACCTGACGATTGGGGAGAGCTGGCCTGAAAGCGGCTTCCCGCGCATCGGCTTTGATGGCCATTTTCTGAATCGGGCACGCGGCGCCTTGAGCGAAGGCGGTTTCCTGGAGCAAACAGAAACCATCCTGGATGGGCGCCAGGTGAAGCTGTATAGCTACGAAATTATGTTGGATCCACCGCATGTTTTTCCTTACCACCCTCAACCTGTTTCCGTGGCGCAGGGTCGGGCGTATGTGGACCAAGAAAGCGGGGCTGTGTTGGTAAGTGAAAGTGTACGCATCACCACCAAGGGTGAAATATTGATATCCCTCCGGCAAACACTGCTCGCGATTGAGTCGGTAGACACTCCTCCTGACGAAATCCTGGCCTATCTGGAGCAAATCAGATGAAAGCCAAGGTTTTAAAAATCACTTTGGTGGTTGTGATCGTAAGTGCTTTCTTTGCCGCCCCTGTTTTGGCTGTGGAAAATTATGTCGGTGGTATACGTTGCTCTGCATTAAAAACAATCTCCACTACTTGGGAAACAACCTGGACGGGTACCATTTACAGCGTTGCCGATCAACCCATTGGTACGATTGGCTGGACTTGGTGGACAACCAGAGAAACATGCAATGGCACCATCTATCATCAGGATGTGCATGCCGCCAGGGCTTCCTATGGGGACGATCGCGAAGTAGATGCACATACAGATGACTTTTATTGTGGCGCTGCTCCTCATAAAGTGTATGTTTTAGGGAAGCACCAGTTCAAAGAAGGTACGGATTCCTGGTACCCGGAGTTCACTGTATATAGGACCGAGCCATAAGAGAAAAAGCACAATCCTTTATTACATAAATTTTCTTGAAAAACCCATCATCAACTGCCGTAATTCTGCTGGTGCGCCTGGTGCGAATTACGGCAGGTTTGATTTATTTTTAACAAGAGGGTTATTGGATAGACAGGTACCTTTATCCTGGTGTTCGGACTGGCGAGTTATGCTAAAATAAATTTGCTACAGGGGGAAATCCCCCAGAGCCGCAGCGGAAGGTTTTATCGAGCTAACGCACAGCTTTCTGAACGGCGATGAACATCAAAGTATACGTGGTAAGCGACAATTTGATATTACGCCGGGGAATCCGCTCCGTCCTGGACAGCGAGGCAGGCATAAGCGTCGCCGGCGAATTCGATAGCCTGCCGGCTGCGCGTCAAGCCGGGGACCGCGACCCGCCTGAGGTTGTCGTGTACGGCAAGCGTCTGGGCGCGGCCGTATCGCTAAAGCAACTGAACGAGTTCCGCCAGTATTGCGCTGAATGGCCTGTTTTGCTATTTGCCCAACCTCATGAGCATGACGAAATTTTACTCTTGTTACAGTCAGGGGCGGCGGGTTGCGTTCTGGCGACCGACCCTGAGGTTATGTTCCTGCAGGCGTTGCAGTCCGTTGCCGCAGGCGAACGCTGGATCAGCCCGGCGGTGGAACTTTTAGCCAGAGAAGAGCTAGAGCCCGCAATCGATGTAGATTTGACGCCGCGCGAGCACGAGGTGATAATGTTGTTGGCGCAGGGTCTGGATACTTCTGAAATCGCCGGGCATTTAGCTATCACCACCCAGACCGTTAGAAATTACCTGCAC
>JAGUYX010000314.1 GCA_020061145.1 Anaerolineales bacterium
ACGAAGGCCATCAACAGAGCCGCCAGTCCGAGGCTGTTCAAACCGGCCTGGTGCCGCCCAATTTGAGCCGCGGCAAACCCCAGCACGCCCAGGATCGCCGCCCGCACCACCGCCGCATCCGCTCCCACCAGCAGGGTATAGAGCAAAATCCCCAGAGTGGCGACTACCGAACCACGCACGCGTCCAAGCAACCGGCCGAAAAGCATAAAAAATGCCCCGGCGATAATGGTGATATTGAATCCCGAGATGGCAATCACGTGGGAGGTGCCGGTGGCGATAAACGCTTCTTCCACGTTTTCTGCGATGCCCGATTCCACACCCAGCAGGATCCCGGCAAGCAAGGAGGCTTCCGGGTCTGGCCATAAGCGGTACACCATTTCCAGGGAATTTTGGCGCAAGCGATAGATGTACCCGAGAAATGGATTTCCCTCTCCGGAAGCTACCCACACAACCTGAGGAGAACGCAGATAAGCATATATACCCTGGCGTTGCAGATAACGGCGATAAGAAAAGGTCTCGCCCTCTACCGGGGTGGTGAGAAAACCAGTCAATAACAGCCTGTCCCCATATTGCCATTCGCCGGGAGTGGTGATCACCGCCAGCACCTGCCCCTCCACCGGTTTAAATTTGGTTTCCCCTGCTGCCCGCAGCCTGTCTACCTCTACGCGCAGGTGTACGGCGGTATCTCTCCGATCCGGCGATGCCACCACCACGCCTTCGAGGGTATATTCCCCGGCAGCATCGTTATACCAGGCGATGAATTCCGGTGTGATTTCTGGCTGGATCATCTGGAAACGAAATCCGCCCAGGGCAAAAAAACAGAGCAATACCCAGCCAGGCGGCAATCCATTCTGCCTGGCATGCCACATCCGGCATCGAGTTATCAAATTGGTCAGTTGGTTCGGAGGGGTCCAGCCTCCCGAAGGAAAAAATTGAGCCGTTGGGGTTAGCCGTTTCCCCAGATATCTCACACCCAGGCCCAGCGTAAGAATTCCCCCAACCATGGCTCCCCAGAGCCACAACGGCCCGCCTGTTTGGCTGGCAACGATGATTCCCAAAGCATATACAACCGCCACCCAGGCAAGCGGCATGTTCCCGTCCTTATTGCCTTCAAGGGCGGAAACCCGCCCTGAAAATGGGAGGATTTGGGTGTTGAACACCCAAGAATATCCTCTTTTTTGAGGCAGGTGGGAAGACAAAGGCCATATCTTCCTGCCTGTCCGCCCCTGAGCCTTATCGCCGGGCAGGGTCTACTCTGGCTGGCGCCTCCGCCAGGACCAGGGGATCAGCATCGGTGTGCGCCGGCGATATTCTTCATACACCCGGCCAAATTGTCGCACAAGTTTGCGTTCTTCGAAATACCCACCAATCACCAGGTAAGCCGTTACCCCCAGGTTGAAAGCCAGCAAATTGAGACTCATCTGGGGCATAAACCAGATGACCAGCAGGCTGCCGGTGTATAACGGGTGGCGGACAAGCCGGTAAGGCCCAGCGGTCGTCAGGCTGTCTTCGGTTTGGGTATCCCCGCTGAGCTGTTTGAGACCTAAAAACGCCCATACGTCGATCACCAGGAGCGACCAGAGCAGGATTAATACGCCGATCATCTGTACGAACAACAGGAACCAGCTCCATGGCGTTGGAACACTGTATAGGATCCGGTCAGGCAGGATAATAAACAGGATCAAGACGGGAATAAACGACACCACTCCCATCAGGCTGTAAACAAGACGGTACCAGCGCTCCATACCTGAGCCGAACAATCTTCTCACCTGGTTTTTAAACCTTAATGAGGCGGTCACGGAATGCAGTACTCCATATACTCCCATTGCCAGTAACAAAATCCAGAAGGAAACCATACCGTTAAATTCCTTTCGCTGCACACAGGGTTGGTACGCCTGCAAGCTGCATTAGTGTTTATTTATAGGCTGCCAGCTCCACCGCCCCGCTGCCAGACTGCACTATATAATAAGGCAGCCAGACCACCCCGAACAGCTCGGTGAAAATTTGCGTTTTTTTAGCCGGAACATTGATTTCTTCCACTTCCGCCACAGTGTTTTCCCATCGTTCCTGAATGTCTTGCAGCACGCCTTCCATCTCCGCCTGGAGCGCTTCGATTTCCTTTTCGTAAGCCTCGATGGCCTGGATGGACTCCTCCACCTCGGCTTTGGCTTTTTCCGTCAGGCGGCGTTTGGTGAGCGAGGTAGTTAAGGTCCTGCGCCGGCGGTTAAACAGGCTGATCACGTTTTCGAAATGGGTACCCACTTCTTCCATCTTACGCTGGTTGTATTCCGCCTCATCAGCCTGCAACTCGCGCTCCTCACGCCTTAATTTAGCTTCGATGGCGTCCAGTTTTTTATCGTAGGCTGCTTTTGTTTTGGCGATTTCCGCATCCCGCAGCGCCTGGGCGGCTTCGCTACACATCCTGCGAAATTCAGCCTGCGAGATCTCTGGCCCGGCGTACACTTTCAGAGTCGGATTGGCCAATACCCGGGCTTCCTGGTTACGGTAAACCCAGTCTTCCAGATCTTTTTTCAGGTTGGCGAGCAGGGCGGCATCATTCAGAGGGGCTTCCAGCGGTAAAAACCGTCCGCGGGGATCCGGTGCCTTCTCGAGGGTGGCAGGGTTAATCTGTCCATACTCGTGCTGCTCCCAGTGAATATATCCACGACGATCGGGCTCCTGCACCAGCACCGTGGTCACCTGAGTGGTATCCAGGTTGTAACGCCGCTCCAAAAAGCGCGCCTGTACCTGCCCAAGTAAAAACGGTCGATAAAGCAGCGCCTGGCTAAGAATGTCGCCGGGCATGCTCTGTCCGGTTTCTTTATAGGCCTGCGCCAGGGAGATGGTATTGGGTAAGAAGTATTCTTCGATACGGGCCGGTACTTTCGGGCGGGTAGTCGTTCCAGGCAGAGATTCGCCTACCTGCGCGGTCGGGGCTTCCCCTGAAGTTCCGGCGAGCATCTCGTCCGCCATCCCCGGTTCGCTAACCTTCTCTGCCGACTGAGCCAGCATATTTAATGCCGGAATCTGGGCGCGAGTTAATGGACCGGCGAGATAATTCATTGCCCAGCGGGTCTGAAATAGCACGGGTTTTTTCTCATGAACGTTATGCATCAGGAAGACCCGCTTACCCAGGGTGGAGAGCAGCCGGTCATAGGTTGCCCGATCGATGCCGGGTGCCGCGCCTTGCAGGCCATCCAGCAGCCGTTGTTTATCCTGATCGGTCTGCAATTTACCGATGAACCAGGTGCCGGCGTTGGAAAGCGCTTTATAGTCCACATCCACCGGATTTTGTGTAGCCAGCAATAACCCCACCCCAAACGCCCGCGCCTGTTTTAGCATACGTAGTATGGGCGGTTTGGAAGCCGGGTTCTGGGTGGGAGGCAGGTAACCGAAGATTTCATCGAAATAGATCAACGCGCGCAAACTGGGGGTGCCGCTCTGAGTACGCATCCAGCTTTCCACGGCAGTGAACAACAGGGTGACGAAAAACATGCGCTCGGCATCGCTGAGATGGGCAATATAAAAAATCGAATGCCGCGGCTTGCCTTCGGGCGTGTATAACAGGTTTTGTATCTCCAGGGGCTCGCCTTCAATCCAGCTTTGAAAGCTTGGAGCAGCCAGGATGTTGTTCAAGCGCATGGCCAGCTCGAAGCGGTCTTTATCCGGAAAGAAGGTATTAATATCAAATACACCCAATTTGGTGAATGGGGGGGATTGGACTTGAAGGATCAGCTCGCTGAGAGAAAGATTTTTCCCCTGACTCCAGGCGTGTTCGAAGATATTGGCTAACAAGATATGTTCGCGCGAGCG
>JAGUYX010000112.1 GCA_020061145.1 Anaerolineales bacterium
ACATTTGAAGTGAGCGCCCAGGAAAATGACGGTATACTTACCGGCAGGGCGACAACAACTATCCTGTTGAGTGATTTCGGGGTGGGACCGATTACCATTGCGGGAATTTTGGGGACGGAGGACGCAACCAGGTTGAGTTTTGAGTTCGTCGCCAGACCCTGAAAAAAAGGATACTTAATCAAGGCGATTCTGGACGCGGGCGCAGGAAAAGAAAGGACAAGCATGACTATCCTGGAAGGAAAAAAAATCCTGTTGGGGGTTACCGGTTCGATTGCCTGTTATAAAGCAGCCGATCTGGCCTCCAGGCTGACCCAGGCTGGAGCGGTCGTGGATGTCATTTTGACCCACAGCGCTCTGGAGTTCATCACACCTTTGACCTTTCAATCGGTTACCGGGCGGCATGTCTATACCGAAAGCGACCTGTGGGGCAGCAGCGGGCATGTAACCCACATCGGTTTGGGTCACCAGGCTGATGTGCTGGTCATTGCCCCCGCAACCGCCAATACCCTGGCAAAATTGGCGCATGGCCTGGCGGATAACCTGCTTACGGTAACCGCCCTGGCGGCGGGTTGCCCGGTGCTGATTGCCCCCGCCATGGATGGAGGCATGTACCGCCATCCTGCCACCCAGGCGAACATAAAAACCTTGCAGGAGCGAGGCTGTGTCTTTGCCGGTCCCGGTGTGGGGCACCTGGCCTCCGGTTTGCGCGGCGAAGGACGGATGCTCGAACCATTGGAGCTGGTAGGCCATATCCGGCGGGTTCTGGGGATGCACGGTCCGCTCGCCGGGCGAAAAGTGGTGGTTACCGCCGGAGGCACCCAGGAACCCATTGACCCGGTCCGGGTGATCAGTAACCTCTCTTCGGGCAAGCAGGGGTATGCGCTGGCGCAGGCTGCTGTAGATGCCGGAGCGCAGGTCTGCCTGATCAGTGGAGCGGTCGCCCTGGAAACCCCGGTTGGGGTTACCCGGGTGGATGTCCGGACGGCGGCGGAAATGGCGCGAGTGGTGCTGGATGAAACCACAAACGCCGATGTGCTGATCATGGCGGCGGCTGTGGCAGATTTTCGCCCGGCGCAGGCAGGCGAAAAGAAAATAAAGAAAGAGGCTGATTTGCCTGCCATTCGGCTGGAAAAAACCGTAGATATCCTTCAGGCGGTGGGCACACGGCGCTCTGAAAGCGGGTTCCCTCGAGTTGTCGCCGGATTTGCCGCAGAAAGCGATGACCTGCTCGAAAATGCGCGCAGCAAATTATTCACTAAAAAGCTGGATTTGATCGTCGCCAATGACATTACCGCACAGGATGCCGGGTTCGGGTCGGACAATAACCGCGTCGTCTTGCTCCAGGCGGATGGAGGCCAGCAGGAGCTGCCTCTGATGAGCAAAAGCGAAGTCGCTGAAATCGTCATCCGGCAGATCAGCCACCTGCTTGATGCTCAGAATACCCCGGCAATTTCCTCCCCTTGATTAACGGGTCAAATATGAATACGCAATTCCCCTACATCCTCCACATCTGCCAGGCCCTTGCCTGGGAGCAGGCACAAAAACGCGGAGATTACCGGGACCAATCCCTGATTGAGGAAGGCTTTATTCACTGTTCTGCACCCGAACAGGTGCTGGCAGTCGCCAACCATTATTATCGCGGTGAACGGGATCTTTTACTGCTCTGGATCCAACCTGAACGCCTGGCGGCCGAATTACGTTGGGATCCTGTAGGCGAGACGACTTTTCCACATGTCTATGGCCCGATTAACCTGGAGGCTGTCCGCCACGTCACCCGCTTCCTGCCGGATGAGCAAGGCACGTTTCGGTCTCTACCGGATCCCTTCGTTGGGGTGGGATGATTCACCTATCCAAATCGTCAGTATCAAATTGCGGAGGCGGATGACATGGAAGCCTGGATTACCGGACAAGCACTTCTCTGGACGGGGGCGATTTTTTTGCTGCGGGTCACCGATATGACCCTGGATACACTGCGGGTGCTATTTGTCATGCGCGGGCGCAAGGGCAGCGCCTGGTTGTTTGGCTTCGGCCAATCAGCTCTGTTTGTGATGGCCATTTCATCCGTGCTGGCAAACCTGGATAATCCGCTAAACATTGTGGCCTATGCCGCCGGTTTTGCTACCGGTAATGTGATCGGCATATCGCTCGAGGAACGCCTGGCAATTGGCTTCAGCCATATGCGCATTATCAGCCCGAGGCGTGGTGACGCCATTGCCCAGGTGTTACGCAACGAGGGTTTCGCGGTAACTGAGCTCTCCGGAAGGGGGAAAGATGGCACGGTCAATATCCTGAGCGCCAGCGTCAAACGTAAAAATGCCATACGGGTCAATAATCTGGTACAGGAAATCGACCCGGATGCCTTCGTAACCATCGAAGAAGTGCGCGCCGTGAGACGGGGATTCTGGCGAGCCTGAACCATCCCGACGATCATTTATTTCTTACTTGAAACACCCCATATTTACCTGGTGGTGTTTCTTAGTATCCTTACCCACCCCCTCGTTCCCCCTCCCACTGCCCAGCGCTGGGAGGGGGACGGAAAATCAAATTCGGGCTAAGGCATGTTTTATTACCAGCCCATTGTGACATATATCACAGATCAGTTATGACAAATGCAAGTTGACTGGAGGTTAGCTAACCTTTACTATTTTTGTAAAGGTTTGTCGGGTATTGCAGATTATTGCACAAAATACCATGTTCAAAATCAATCGCCGTACTGATTATGCCGTGCGGGTCATTGTGGCGCTGGCCAAACGACCTCCCGGCGCTCGCCTGTCTACCCGGACCATCCAGGATGAAATGCAGGTGCCGCGTCCTTTTTTACAGCGAATAATTGCTGAGCTGTGCCAGGCAGGGCTGATCCACACCTTTGCCGGCCCGTCTGGAGGGATCCAATTGGCGCGCCCTTCCACGGAAATCACCCTGAAGGATATCTTCGTCACCATGGAAGGGCCAATCTGCATTTCGGATTGCCTGGCCCGACCCTACGAGTGCCCGTTGAGCGTCGCCTGCCCGGTACGCGGACGCTGGGGACGCCTGCAGGCCGCCATCTTCA
>JAGUYX010000207.1 GCA_020061145.1 Anaerolineales bacterium
CCCTGAGCTGTGAAGGGTAGGATGGGAATCCGGGTAAATCATGAATTGAGGCCTTATTTTATTGTAGCCAATTCTCCCATAAATGCCAGACCCCGAAAGCTTGATTTCGGGGTCCATTAAGCCGGTTGTATTGATTTTACCGGGACAGCAGGATCAATTTACACTGAGAGTTGGAAAAGCACAATTAAGCTTGGGACTGGAAATAATGGAGCGGACCACCCCGTCGGAAAGCCCAGAATCAGGGTTCAGGACCGAGAGGTGCGACGTCAGAAAGTCAGCGAAATCGGTCACATCAGAAGAGTTTGCCGCATTAACTAACTGGCTGCACACACCCTGGATGATGACCGATTGGCCATTCGCATCCGCATAAAAGCGTGAGACCAACTGATCCCCGGTCAAGAGCTCGCCGCCAATCTGTGCTCCGCCGAGCAAATGGATTGCCTGGCTGAGTTCCCCCTGCTCAAGCAGGATATAACCATCCCAACTTACCAGATACATGGATTGGAGAGTCTGCATAAACTCTGGAGAGAGTTCAGCGCTGCCGGTGGGGTTGTAGCTGCTGGCGAGCATATCATTTAATTGGTTCGCACCGCTACCTTGATAGGGATACAGCGGCACAAAATTAACCAGCTCCGGGTTGGCATCGTGATTGCTAACCAGCCAGACAGATTTCAGACCACCCGATTGGCGCGATTCAACCGATACCAGGAGCAGATTGAATTGTTGCTTTTTTGCGTTTCTCCCGGTCAATGCGGAATCCTGCAGTTCCTGATTTCCACCTGATCCGGATTCGGCCGAAGAACTGGTCAACAGACCTGCTCGAAAACCAAGAAAGAGAAAAAGCAGAGGTATAAATAAAACAAACATCAGACGTAGGAACTTCATGGCAGTATCCTCAGTAGTGGTGCGCTGGCAATTACAAGACTGAAGAGTAAACCAACGAGAAAGCTCAAAACACTCAGGGCGATGGTCAGCTTTACAACCCAGCTTATCGGTTTTTCCTGCATAACGTTATAAAAAAACCGGACTAGAAAGCGGATGAACCTGTTACGAGGCATCAAGTCCGTCGCCATGCGCCAAAAAAGAATTTCTAGCCGCAGGAACACTTCCCGCACATCGGGAGAGAGGAAAACGTGATCAGCGCGAAGTGGAAGTCCGTAAAATATTGCCGTTTTCATCAACTGTTACCCTTACCGATCGTTTTATCCGTTTTCCATTGTCTGTTATCACCGTTGTTTCGAATTTGACCAGATACATCCCAACACTTTTAGCGGACGAACCCCCTTGTTTCTGCACGCTAGGCCGGACATTCTTCATTTCCGGATATTGGCGGGAAATTTTCCCGGTGATCCGGGAGATAATGCTCGCGGATAGTGCCATGTTCAGCCTGCCCGGTAGGATTGACCCATATAGCGCTCACGACGCATAAAAGCCGGTAAATCCAGGTTGTTGCTGGCAGGCAGTCGAGGTATGGCAGGTGTCTCTGGTTCTGGTGGTGCAGGAGGATCTTCCAGATCGGCTTCGACTAGCTGTTCAATTGTCCTCCGTTGTATGGCCTGGGGCGGGCGATGTGCCAGTTTTTCCGAACCTAATAACACTTCTTCAATGGGTCGTCCACCCAACCCGGTGACAATCAGGATCACCTGCACGCGACCGGTCATACGCTCGTCATTGATCAAACCCATGATGATCTCGGTCTCCGGGCTGGATTGGGCTTGCAGGCTGGTCAATGCCAGATTGACTTCATGCAATGTCAGGTCGCTTCCGCCAGTGAAATTCACCAGGATACCCGAAGCATGTTCCAGGTTGATCTGGCGCACCAACGGATGATTTAAAGCCCGGTGAATGGCTGTTTCCACCTTGGTATCTCCCTGACCCTGACCAATTGCCAGGAAGGCGCCTCCACCCAGTTTCATCATCCGGCGGATATTGGCAAAATCGACATTGATCATCCCAGGTTCAGTAATTAATTCGGTGATACCTTGAATAGCCTGTCGCAGCACATCGTCGGCTACTCTGAAAGCCAGGTCGATGGTCAGGTTGCTGCTGGCTTTTAATTCCAACAAACGGTCGTTTGAGATTGCTATCAGCGTGTCGGAATGCTGGTTTAGTTTTGCCAGCCCTTCAGTTGCATTTTTCTGCCGCCTTCCCATTTCGAAACCAAACGGAGTGGTCACAACAGATACCGTGACTGCCCCCATCCGGCGGGCGATTTCAGCCGCAACCGGAATTGACCCGGTGCCGGTGCCTCCACCCATGCCGGCAGTCAGGAATACCAGGTCCGCGCCGGTTAATGCACTTGCGATTTCCTTGCTGCTTTCCTGCGCGGCAGTTTCACCAACCTCAGGATTTCCACCCGCCCCCAGTCCTCGCGTGGATTTTGGGCCTAGCTGAATTTTCTTAGGCGCCAGTGAATCTTTCAATGTCTGGGCATCTGTGTTGGCGGCGATAAATTCCACCCCGTTAATTCCCAGCTCGATCATGCGATTGACAGCGTTACAACCACCACCTCCCAATCCGAGCACTTTTAATACCGGTTTATAGGGTAGGTTCGCCTGGGATTCAGATACTGTTTTGAATTCTGTTTCGCTCATTTTTTCCTGCCTTAAGATCAGCAAAGGTCGATGATTGCTTATAACGCTGATAGAATTTGTGCAAGTTCTATGCCATTATCCTTACAGGTGATTACCTCACACCCGGCTTTTTCCAGTTCATCCAGCTGGCACTGTGGAATGGATTGATTACCTCCGGGCACGATTACATAACGTGCCAGGGCAGCATCGATGATCGATGATCCAAAGGTGATTTTTCCATCATCTAGGACAGATTGCAGGCGAAATATTGCCGTGGAACGCTCCGTGGGGGGCACATAAACGTACTGATCGATAGGAAAGGCCGAAAGCGATAACGTCTTCCGCTCCTGGCCACTTTCCTGGTTTGTATTGCGGCACAAAACCTGGCTGATCTGGGTGCCCCTGGCGGTCGGGGAGCCGTCTGGTTGGAACCAGGCCGCATGACGATATCGGCTCCAATTTTCTGCACTTAACAACCAGAAACAACTCGCCA
The DNA here is from genome assembly GCA_020061145.1 of Anaerolineales bacterium. Classification (GTDB taxonomy): domain Bacteria; phylum Chloroflexota; class Anaerolineae; order Anaerolineales; family DRKV01; genus JAGUYX01. The sequence continues at coordinate 3,067 of JAGUYX010000207.1, forward strand.
TCAATTCAGGCGGGATAGATGCTGCCTCGGACGTGAGGCCTGATGAGGAAGAAAGCCCATGCAGAACCCGGAAAAATTCCTGTTCTTCTTCTGGGTTCTTACTGGTGCCGGATTGGATTTGATCTCCGGCGCGCAGAATGATTACCTGCATTTTCTGTCCGGTAATTGCTTCGGCTATCCTGCTGTACCATTCAAAAATGAAAAATGATCGATGATCCTGCTCTCCGGGTAGGGGACTATACGGACGGGAACCAGGCCAGCGTTCCGGTCCTCCCTGACCCCAAAACCAGCTTTTACCATTCGGTTGTGCATATGCACCCAGGATCAAGTGTTCCAGCAAGCGATCTTCATGTCTGCGCTTCAATCCCTCAAGAGCGGATCTCAGGAACGCGGTATCCCAATAGTCTCCACCGGGTTCAAGCGGGGTAAAAACTGGCGAGAAACCATAATTGACCAAACCACGGTAAAGGGGAGTTACGCGATCAAGGAAGCGGTCTACCAGATGGTGTTGGCTCCAGGCGCCTGTCCCCCAGGACCGCATCAAGTTTGGACGTTCATAAAAGCTAATATACCGAATTCCCCAGTCAGCGTATGCTTTGAGGATTGGATGGATTGCAGACAGGCTGACTCGTTGACCCAATTCAGGTAAAAATTGGATGATCGGTGTAATCCCATATTCAGTCAGGCCGCGGATGAATGGTTCGGGTATTGCCCGTTCAAGGGGTGACAATAGCGTAATCCAGGTCAGGTCCAAATCTATTAACCTGGGTAACCAGAGCGCCAGATCCGCATTTCCATAATGAGCCGTATCTGGAAAATAATAAATGCCACAGCGATTATTTGTTATTGAGAAGTTTGGCATATCGTTTTCTTCACCAAGGATTCCATCTTGATCAGCAAGGTGCAAGAGATATGCCACTTCTGGCAGTCAGGGTTGTCGCCATTTCTCAAAATTTCCCGCGTGCTATAATTCGCAACGCCTGGCTAGACCAGAAGGACCAGAAAAAAATGAGTAATATCCTGATCACTGGCGGTACCGGCTTTATTGGGGGCTATTTAATTCAACAACTAATTCACCGTGGGCATCAGGTGCGGGTATTGATTCGCCCATCGAAAAAAACACCGGATCTACCCAAGGGATTATCTGTGGAAGTAGTGGTAGCGGGGTTCGATGATCCGCGGGGCTTGCGCGCCGCCATGGTGGATATCGATACGGTTTATCATCTGGCAGGAGCAGAATGGAAGGGCGCGTATGCCAGCTTGATGGAAATCGATATCGCCGGCACACGAGCTGTGGTGGATATGGCGAAAGAATCCGGGATAAACCACCTTTTTTACCTCAGTCACCTTGGGGCTGATCGTGCATCTGCCTACCCCGTGATGAAAGCCAAGGCCATTGCTGAAGAATATATTCGCCGGAGTGGGCTGGGATACACGATCTTCCGAACCTCTATTGTTTTTGGCCCGGGTGACGGATTCACGACCGGTTTAGGGTTCATCCTGAGTATGTTACCGGGAATTTTTTTAATGCCCGGGGATGGTAAAACTTTATTGCAACCACTCTGGATCGAAGATTTGGTTACGTGCCTGGTATGGGCTCTGGAAGATCCAAAAACAAGGAATCAAATTTTCGAAATTGGGGGAGGCGAATTTCTGAGTATGCAGCAAATTGTCGAAATAACCATGGAGACGCTCGGGAAAAGGAGAATGGTCGTCAATATTGCCGCACCATACCTGCGCGGTATCACAGTTTTTTTCGAAAGTCTGTTGCCTGGATTTCCCATTTCTATCTATTGGTTGGATTATCTGGCGTCCAACCGCACCTGCGCGATCGATACTTTGCCGCGTTTTTTTCATATCATCCCGGAACGGTTCACGCCGGCGCGGCTTACTTATTTGAATGAGATTCAATGGGGGAAATTATTATGGCAGAATTTGCGCCGGGAAGGTCTTTTCCGCCGAATTCGCCGGGTACGTGAAACGGCTTGAGTTCAAGATCATTTTCTAAGTTGTACCCCCTTTGCATTTTTTCTTACCCTCATATATACTCATCTCAAATCAGCCTTAGAACCGGCCATTTGCTTTGAATATGAATAATCTTTGGGCTGAGGAGGATGCACATGCGTACTTATGATATTTCCTTGACTGTATCTCCTGATCTGCCGATTTGGCCAGGCGATCCAAAAATCCTTATTCAACGGATTATGAAGCTGGAAAATGGGGATGATGCCAATGTTTCAACCATTGCTATGAGTGTCCATACCGGTACGCATGTAGATGCCCCCCTGCATTTTTTAAGTGATGGTCTCGCGGTTAACGAAATATTGCTTAAGACGTTGATTGGTCGCGCCTTCGTTTTAGACCTGCCAGAGGTCGATATCGTCACCACTGATGTTCTAGAAAAAGCCGAGCTTCCACCCCGCACACGCCGGGTATTGCTGAAAACCCGCAATTCTGCGCTCTGGTTCAATGGCGTACGCGAATTTCAAAAAGATTATGTTGCGCTTAGCCCGGATGGCGCGCAATACCTGGTAGATCGCGGCGTGCAACTGGTGGGGGTTGATTATCTATCGGTGGCGCCTTACGCAGAAACCGTAAAGACCCACACGATATTATTGGAGGCTGGGGTGGTGGTTGTGGAGGGGCTGGATTTGTCGCAGGTTTCCGATGGGCGTTATAACCTGTATTGTTTACCGATCAAGTTAGGCGGCCTGGAAGGCGCCCCGGCTCGTGCAATCCTGGTGGGGGTTTAATCGCGGGTGAACTACCAATCCGACTATTCCGCACCTTCAGCTATTCTGTAGATTCAAAGGGTAATTCAACCAGATAAGCGTTAACCTGGGGGTAAACCTCGCATTCTACAACCTGGTTTTCTCGATCATAAGGCCGTTTGATCATCCCTAAGCCCAGGCTAGATGTTTCGGTCAGAGCAATCGACGAGGTGAGTACTCCCACAGCAGCCCCATCGACATATAATCGATTACCGCCGGGAACCAAACCATCTATACGGACCCCCATCAAACGTCTGGTGATTTTATCGTAGGTAATTTGCCGGGCGATGACTTCCTGCCCGGTGTAACAACCTTTTGTGGTGGATACAGCTTTGAACAACCCCACTTCAAGTGGCGTATATTCCTCGCTTAACTCTGCCCCTGCTGCTGGAATTCCCGCCAGGATACGCATTTGCTCATAAGTAAGTTCATCCACCGGTTTGGCCTGATGATCGTTTGCCCATTTATCCCAGGTTTCCATCTGGTTGGCTGGTATCACCACTCGATATCCCAGGCTGCCGACTCCGGAAGGGTTAAGTACAGTTACTGGTGTCCCCGCTATTTTCATTTCCAATTTACTGAATGAGTCCGCATTTTGAATATCTGAGCCTGTGAATAACCGGTATGCTTCGGTGCCAAATATTTCAATCTGGGAATATGCTTCACTGGTATCGTTGATCGAAACCCGGTCGTTGAAGAAGATCCGTTTGCGCAAATACTGGTAAGTTGTGTCGGTCTTCGACGGTAAAGCCAGGCAAATTAAATTTTCTTCTTGTTGGAAAACCAGAAATACATCCAGAATTCGGGCGGTGGGGGAGGTCAATATCGTGACGAGTAAATTGCTATCGTTCAGCAGGGCAAAATCGTTGGTCGTCTGCCGCTGTAGGAACGCCAGGCGATCTTCCCCGGATATGACCATGGATCGAGCTAACGATATAGCTCTCCACCCAATATCTGGATACATCTGAGATTGTTTACTCGTCACTGGTGTGATTGGTTTTTGGTTCACCATTAAACAATCCTCCTGTCATTGATAAAAAGGTGGGGTGTCCGGTATTTACGGACGCCCCACCCGATTAGCTGGGAATTTCCCAGACTTTGCTGCGATGGATAGATTTTTACCTATCCAGGGATCATGCCGGCGCAGCGGCAGGTGGTGTATCCGGTGACTGGGGAGATTTTTTGGGTTCAGTATCTTCGCTGGGTTTCTTTCGCGATTTTTCCGGGGATGCTCCTCGCTGGGTACGAGGTGTGGGGGTGTAGGTTTTCTTTTTGTGTGGAGGCGGGAAAATAGCCTCGAATTCCTCGCGTCCAAGGGTTTCGACTTCCAGCAAACGCTCTGCCACTTCATCCAGTTTGTCGCGATGCTTGACCAATAGCTCTCTTGCCTGGTTATAAGCCTCGTTTACCAACTGGCGGACTTCCTGGTCTATTTTCTCAGCCACCGACTCGGAATAATCCCGTTGTTCTGAGATTTCTCGACCCAAAAAGATCAATTCTTCTTTCTGACCATATACCATTGGCCCGAGTTCGTCGCTCATGCCCAGACGGGTAACCATCATCCGGGCCAATCGGGTGACCCGTTCGATGTCGTTGGAAGCCCCCGAGGTGATATCATCGAAGACCAGCTCCTCCGCAGCCCTACCGCCAAGCAGCTGGACCATTTCGGCGAACAACTTCCGGCGAGACATTAAAATTCGATCCTCATCGGGCAAGGAAAGTGTAAAGCCACCCGCCATGCCTCGCGCTACAATGGTTACTTTATGTACCGGGTCGGCCTCAGGGATCGCATTCCCCACCACCGCATGCCCGGCTTCATGATAGGCGACAATCTTTTTCTCTTCTTCGCTGATCAACCGGCTCTTGCGTTCTGGGCCGGCGATAACTCGTTCGATGGCTTCTTCCAGCTCGGATTGCGAGATGATCTTTTTATTCCGGCGGGCAGCCAGGATGGCGGCCTCATTTACCAGGTTTTCCAGATCCGCACCCACAAAACCTGGTGTCGAACGTGCCAGCACCTTTAAATCCACATCAGGAGCCAGAGGTTTGCCCTTGGCATGCACCCGCAGGATGGCTTCACGCCCGCGAACATCAGGCCGGTCGAGAACAACCCGACGGTCGAACCGGCCGGGGCGTAACAATGCCGGGTCGAGAATATCGGGTCGGTTGGTAGCTGCTACCACAATGACGTTCGTGTCGGTGTCAAACCCATCCATTTCTACCAGCATCTGATTCAGGGTCTGCTCTCGCTCGTCATGGCTGCCACCCAGCCCGGCGCCGCGTTGACGACCAACGGCATCGATTTCGTCCACAAAGACAATACAGGGTGAGTGACGTTTGGCCTGGTCAAATAAATCGCGTACCCGGCTGGCGCCTACACCAACGAACATCTCCACAAATTCCGAACCGGAGATGGAGAAAAAGGGAACTCCCGCTTCACCGGAAACAGCTTTGGCAAGCAACGTCTTTCCCGTACCAGGAGGACCTACCAGAAGTACACCTTTAGGGATGCGTGCACCCAGCGAAATAAACTTTTCCGGTTCTCGCAGGAATTCCACCACTTCCTTGAGTTCTTCTTTTGATTCTTCTACACCCGCAACATCCTCAAAAGTCACTTTGGGTTGTTCGCCGGTGAACATGCGCGCCCTGGATTTACCAAACGACATGGCTGCATTATTGCTGCCTTGGGCCTGGCGAAATACAAAGACGAACACGCCGATCAAAATCAGGAAGGGGAGGATATATCCCAGCGCAGTTAGAATTCCCAACCACGGGCTGGGAGCCTGGATTTCTATCAAAACATTACTTGCGGACAACTGTTCACTGGTTACGCCCAGTTGGATCAATTGCTCGACAAAGGTTGCACCGGATTCTTTTTGGGAAAATTTCTCAGTGCCATCTCTATAAACCACGGTCAGCCGATTGTCATCTTCTATTACACGGGTAACTCGACCAGATTGAATATCAGCAGCAAGCTGGTTAATTGTTAGAGCTTCAGCAGATGTGGTGTTCTGCTGAAAGTTGTATACCACCAGCGTAATGATCGCGATAAATAGAAGCAGATATATAAACGAGGATCTGTTACGGGCAGGATTCACATCCACCTCCAATGGCTAGACGCCCTAATACCAGGTTAAATTATACCAACCATCGATTGGGGTAGTCTATGGTATCTAGTCTCACATTCATACACTTCTAATTGAAGTTATTCTACGCTATTTTTCCCCGATTGGATAAGATTTTACACAATTCTTATATGAATTCCCCTTAATCTTAAATTCCGCAAAAACCCACCAGTATGGGCAACTTTCAGTTACTGGTGGGTTTCGGGTTTACTGGATGCCGGCCAGAACTCAGCCGTCGCCGTTCCTGCCCCAAATCATGCCTTCAATCCTTCGGCGCAAACGTCGGACAAACGAACGAGTTCTCGCCCAATTGGAGTAATTCCAAACGTGAACTTCCGGTTTGGTTTCGAATGGACCGGTCCAATTAACTGCCAGGGATCCCCAGGTCAGGCCGGCTCCAAAACCGACGAAAATCACATTATCCCCTTCTTTAAGCCTGCCTTCCTGAATGGCTTCGCAGGTTGCAACCGGGATGGATGCTGTCGAGGTGTTGCCATATTTACTCAAATTAATCATGAATTTGTTGAGGGGCAGCTTTAGATTCCGCGCCGCACTTTCAATAATCCGGTAATTTGCCTGATGGGGGATGATTAAATCGATTTCTTCTTTACGCAAATGGCTGGACTCCATAACTTCTTCCGTAGCCTGAGCCATTACCCGAGTGGCAAATCGGAAGACTTCACGACCATTCATGTGAATATAATGCATGCCGTTGGTAATGCTTTCCCGTGTGGTCGGGTATTTACTGCCTCCACCCGGCAATGTGAGCAGTTCACCCCCGGATCCATCGGAGCGCATGACTGCCGATAAAATGCCCCCTGGACGTTCGCTGGCCTGAATAACAAAAGCGCCGGCGCCATCTCCAAACAGGATGCAGGTATTGCGATCTTCCCAGTTAACGATACGTGAGAGGGTCTCAGAGCCGATAACCAGTACGTTTTGCAGCGAACCAGACCGAATCGCCTGGGCGGCCATGTTCAGGGCGTAAATAAAGCCTGTACACGCCGCTGATAAATCAAACGCCCCGGCATTCACCGCCCCGATTTGGTCCTGGACGATACAGGCTGTGGCAGGAAAGATGTGTTCTGGCGAAGAAGTCGAAACGATGATCAAATCCACTTTTGATGGGTGTAAATTAGCCATACGCAAGGCTTTCAACGCAGCTTCTGTCGCCAGAGAGGCGGTCGTCTGGGTATTACTTGCTATGCGGCGTTGTTCAATTCCAGTCCGGGTACGAATCCATTCATCGTTGGTGTCGACAATTTGGGAGATATCGTGATTGGTTAATATTTTTTCGGGAATTGACATTCCCCAACCGGTGATATGCGCGTACACAGCCATAACAATCCTTCCTCCAGGCTACACATACACAAAGGCGCATCCTGGCAAAGGGCAACCCGAAACTTGCATAGAAGTCAAAGATTGCCGATTGACCTGTGATTGACCGGCCTCGAGGTATAAGAGAAAATCCGATCAGTCTTTTGGGGGAGCGCTTGCAGGTTATAACACAGCTTTCATCAGATGGATGCGAAAAGTCAGATGATCAAAACGATAAATCATAAAATTAGGTCATTCAATAAAAAATTAATTCGCCTGATCGGTCCGGATGGTATTCAGCGTACGATACATCTGCCGTACATGCAGTTGATCATGTCCGGTGAAAATCCGGACCACTTCAGACAGGCTGGTCGGTCCGAAGATAGCGTGCCGGGCTGTCCGTTCCCAACCCTGTTCATCCAGCTCGGCCAGGATGGATAAGAGTTCGTTCCGGATTAGGATGAATTCCGTCAGGACTTTTTCACCATCTTGCAATATATACTGCCGTTCATCTGCCCAGGGGTGGGTGTCCGCGCCTGAGATGAAGGGATTATCCTGGGACAGGATTCGCTTAATCCTTGGAATATTCACTTCTTGGTCCAGATCGCGCAGGTGGCAAATAATTTCGTTTGGCGCCCACTCATCAGGTTCGGGGCGCTTTATCCAGGCAAGTCGATCCAGATCCTCTGTAAAGGATTTTAAGGTTGCCGGAGTGCTACGCAGGATCGAGAGGTAACTCTGAATCGAATGATAATCAGGCAGAAGTTGTTTTTCCGATTGAGAATCTATCCAGGGGATGAGTTCCTTCAGCGTACCGGAAGCGGAACGTTGGCTACCATTCTCCCCATCCTTGGGGTTAATCCAAAATGTAGGTAACCCAAGTTGATTCGCCGGAAGGATATCGTCCGAATAACTGTTGCCAACCATTACGATGGGCGATTCAGGCCATCCCAACCGGGATAAAATCTCGGCATAATACGCCGGGTGTGGTTTGGCAAAGTGAAAGGTTTCATAAGAGGTTATCAGTTCGAAGTCTTCCAGCTCTAACCCGGCCCAGGCGAGGCGATGTTCCATGGCTTTCTGGGGGAATAAAGGATTGGTCGCCACCACCAGTCGGTAGCCACGCAGTTTGGCCTGGTGTACCAGGTCTATAGCGCTATTTTTCCGTCGGGTTACCTTCTTCAGTTCAGGGAAGACAAACATATAAAAGGAATCAATTTGCTCGCGAACTTCCTCTTCTTGTAATCCCAGGGAGGGGTAAAAATCTTCATCAAACACCTGTTTCAGTGAACGCGCTGGATCCAGGTTCTGCGTCATCTTCCGGGTTGAGCGCATAAGCTGCTGAATAAAAAGCTCTGTGGGGCGCACATCCGCCATAAAATTTCCCAGCGCATCGAGATAGGCTGGGAGAAACGTTTTCATCTGGTTGTTTAACAGGGTGTCGTCAAGGTCCAACAGTAAGGTCAGTGTCATGGTTCTTCATCTGGAAGGGAAAATACTGAAGGCAGGGGGTGGCATTGTCCACAACCGACTTTGGGTTCTGCCACATCGCTATTGCTTTTTGTACAATAAGCAGAGATATTCACCCTGCGCCCGAAAAGGACAAATTTTTTCACGATTTGTGGATGGAGCACCAGATGAGGGCAGGCATTGGCAGCCTGAATTCCCGGCACCGGGCAGGTATTGCATAAATCCGGTGTCCAATGGCGCGGCCCATTGCCTCCATCGATCAGGCGACATTCCTCGAATTCTCTGCCCCGGTAATAATCTCCGTAAAAATATGAACATTCTTTTCCGGCAGGTGTCCGCATGAACAGCATTATAGCATGCCTGTTTTAATGCAGAAGCCCCACGGATGTGTGGGGCGTTTCATGCATCCCGATAGGTGAGTGAGGCTAAACCCGGGTCACATACGCTCCGTTGCGCGTGTCCACACGGATAACATCACCTACATCAACAAAAGCGGGCACCTGCACAGCCAGGCCGGTTTCGGTAACCACTTTTTTGGTAACCCCGGTCGCAGTGTCTCCCCGCACCGCCATCTCTGCTTCCACCACTTCAAGGTCGACGGTAACCGGAAAATCGATATCAATCGGTTCATCTCCGAAGAAGGTCAGCTTCGCTTCCATTCCTTCTTTCAGGTAACCAGCATTATCACCGATCAATTCTTCCCGGATCGCTGGTTGTTCGTAGGTATCCAGATCCATGAAGTGAAAAAACTGTCCATCCGTGTAAAGAAATTGTACGTTATGGTAATCCAGGCGGACATCCTGCACACGATCACCGGAATTAAAGGTTTTTTCCAGGATTGTCCCGGTGCGCATATCCCGCGCTTTTACCCGGATGGTAGCTTTCCCACGTCCGGGTTTGTGATGCTCGTATTCTAAAACTTTGTAAAGATTGTTATCCAGTTCAAACGTCACTCCTTTACGGAGCTCATTCACATCGATCATAAGTTGCCTCGTATGGATTTCAAATTCGCTACGATTATATGCAAAGCGTGGTAGGGTGGCAAGGGAAGGATATACCTTCTCCGAAACCCTCGTCTCATTTGATGGTTCTGCAACACAACCGTAGCTGTAATACAAGTTTTTTGGAACACCTGTATGGTAAACTTGAATCGAAAGAATTGCTGTTTTCTGGAGGCCAATCCATGGCAGACGAAACCAAACGTCTGGTTTACATCGAAGATGAAATCGAAATGATTGATCTCGTTCGCCTGATTCTCGGGCGGAAGGGTTTTGAAGTGGTCGGGGCAAATGGCGGGCAGGAAGGTTTGGAGCTTGTCCGTAATCAACCACCTGATCTCGTTCTGTTGGATTTAATGATGCCGGATCTGGATGGCTGGGAAGTCTTTCAGCAACTTAAAGCCGATGAAGCCACCCGGCAGATTCCTGTAATCGTGGTGACGGCCAAAGCCCAAACAATCGACCGGGTTCTTGGTTTACATATTGCGAAAGTCGATGATTATATTTCCAAGCCTTTTAGCCCGCAGGAATTGATCTCCAGTGTAGAAAAAGTTCTGGATAAAAAATACACCTCCGCAGAAACAACTTCATGAACGGATGAGGGAAACGAAGTACCAGGTAACCCTGCTATGGCGCAGGTAATCATCCAAAATCTGACTCGACCACACGCTCCTCCACTCACCGCCACATATTGCGTTTCTTTTCTATGCCAGCTTAAGGGTCTGACCTTTCGCCGCGCAATTGGTGAGCAGAATGGCCTATTGCTTGTTCAGACACACGATAGTAAGATCAACGCCGCCATACATATGTTATTTATGCGGTTTTCGATCGCGGTGGTATGGATAAATTCACAAACTATGGTGGTTGATACTCGGGAAGCGTTTCCCTGGCAAATCGCCCTTTTTCCTAAACGGGCAGCGCGGTACATTCTGGAGACTCACCCTGACCGTTTGAACGACTTTCAGGTTGGAGATCGGTTATCCATTGAAATTCTTGAAGACGCTTAGTTTTTTGGTTCTGCTTTTTTCCCTGAGTTTTCTCGACGCGGTTCGAGCGCAGGACAGTTCAGCCAGCCAGCCTTATTACCTCGTGGAAGAAGGTGATAGCCTGTGGGGAATTGCCTTGAAGTTCGGGATTCCTCAAGAAGAGCTGGCACAAGCCAATGGGCTGACCGACCCTGGCCAGTTGGTAATTGGCGCGCAATTGATCCTGCCCGGATTTCCTGGTGTAACGGGAGAGTTACAGACCCGCGAGGTCGAATTTGGGGAAAACCTGTTCAGCCTTAGTCGTAAGTATCAACATTCATTGGCTTTACTGACGCAACTAAATCGCCTGGTGAGCCCCACTCAGCTCTATCATGGCAAGAACCTGGTGCTTAAGGGAGAGTCCGCCGACTCCCAGGGATACACTCGCTATACGCTTCACGAAAACACTTCGATTCTAGAGGCTGCCATTGTAAACGGCGTGAACCCCTGGGTATTGCTGCAGCACAACCAGGTAAATTCCCAATGGGATTTACTCCCCGGCGAGACGTTATTTCTTTTGGGCGGCGACCAGAACGGCCCGGGTGGGTTGCCGGCAGAAATTCAAATAGCCTCACTTTCACCTTCCCGAATTTTACAGGGGAGCACCGTGGTTCTGCGACTGGATTCGGAGGAGAACCTCGAATTAAGTGGCCGCCTGGCTAATTGGCCGTTACGGTTCGTCGCGGAGGGAAATTCCTTTTATGCCCTCCAAGGAGTGCATGCACTTACAGAACCGGGCTTTTATCCATTATCGATTGCTGGAAATTTAGAGAGAGGTACCACATTCAGTTATACCCAGATGGTGTACATCGGGGATGCTGGTTATCCTTTCGATCCCGTGCTGGTGGTGGATCCGGCGAGTATCGACCCGGCTGTTACAGAACCGGAAAATGAGCAAATGCTGGTTATTACCGCGCCAGTGACGGATAAAAAGCTCTGGCAAGGCCAGTTTATCAGTCCGGTTGACGCGTTATACAGTGATTGTTTTCCTTCGCGATTTGGAAATCGCCGATCATACAATGGAAGTACGTACGATTATTTTCATTCCGGTCTCGATTTTTGTGGGCAACCCGGGCATAACATTTACGCACCGGCAGCGGGTAGAGTGGTGTTCAGCGGGCCATTAACCGTGCGGGGCAATACCACGATTATCGATCACGGTTGGGGAATTTATTCTGTATATATGCACCAATCTGAGATATTGGTGGAAACGGGGGATTTGGTTGAATCCGGTCAGCTAATTGGTCTGGTAGGGGCAACCGGCCGTGTTACCGGGCCTCATCTGCATTGGGAAATCTGGGCAGGCGGCGTCCAGGTTGATCCGATTTACTGGTTGGAAAACACGTTCCCTTAGGCGGATTGATCCTGATCGGCGTCCAGCGGGGGGAGATTTGCATATTCCCCAGCCTCATATGCCAGCAGGACCTTGCGTGCTTCGGCCAGGTATTCTTGAGGAATGAGCACCTGAGTAAGCCCCAGGGGACCTACACTCAAACCCAATGCTCGACCGGCACCTTCCTGATTTAACAACACCGGTATACCCTGGGCTTCCAACAATCCCCTCAGGTTGTCTGCGACCAATTCACCGCTCATTTCCGTCAATTCTACCCATTCTGGCATTCTCGTCTCTCCACTGAATCAGACTGTCTTGGGGTTGTCAACCGGATCGGTTATCGAGCAATTCTTTTAGGAGTATAATATAAACCCAGTGGGATTTGTGAGAATCGCACATCCTTCCTATTGGCGCGTGATAATTGATTTAATCGAGGCAATTCATGGTAATGGCAAGTGTATCTGTACGAGATGATTATTGGCAGACATTTGAGATAGAACAAGAAGATATCGATTTTTTATACCAGTATCTGTTGGAAGTTGAGACTCCTCTAACCCCTGCAGAATTGACCAGTGCACTGGTAGAGGACCGTATCCGGCGTGAAATCGAACAACTAGATGCTCAACGAAGTGCAGGGGGTGAAATCTTTTTACCCAAAGAGACTTATAAAAGCGGTCAGGCATTGATTTTTCCCGCATTCGGATGGCAAAAAGGTGTGGTTAAAAGCATACGTCCGGGAGTAAATCCTGATGTTCCTCCTTTTGAGGTAATTACAGTGGAATTCGAAGGTGGGGAAACTCGGCAAGTGGCGGCCGGTATTGCGGATCATATGCTCAACAACCCCCCTGAAATATTTTTCGATGCGGATGTACTGCGCAAGGAATTTGTGTTGGATCATTTCTCTGAAGGCATTCAACAGGTGATCGAAAATAGCCTGGAAAGCAACGACGATTTTGTGCGAATTGCGGGGAAGTGGTTCCCGGTCGCTTTACTGATCGACGTAAACCTGGGTCATCTCAATCTTGCCGAAGCTGTCCTGGATATGGAAGGTGGCGGGCCATTATCCACGTCAAAAATCCTGGAACAGGTTGAGATGTCTAACAATGAAAATACAAAATTAGTGGAATTTTCATTTGATTATGCGTTGGAGAAGGATCCCCGTTTTGATGAAGTTGGCCCTTCTGGTGAGGTTCAATGGTTTCTACGCAGGTTAGAGCCTGAGGAAGTGCGTGATGCGCCAATATTTTTACGCTACACCGCGAAAGAGTACGATCGCTCTGTGCTTACACCGGAAATGTTGGCACTGGAACGCCAATTGGATGATGAGTTAAGCCTGGAAATTCAATCCAGTGATCAAAAATATGTGGCGGATGAAGTGGAGGTGCGCCTGATATTCCCTCATTTACAGGCCGGTACCTTACCTCTTTCGTCCTCGGTGCTCCCGATTTTTCCCACCGCCTATGAAGCGCCTCGTGTCCGCTTTATGTTGAAAGATGGCGATACCGGTGAGAATTTCCCCGGTTGGGTCGTCAGGGAGCCCCGTTATGTTTTTGGCTTGAAAGAATGGTATTTTGAACGGGGTTTGGGTCCGGGTAGCCTTATTCGAGTTTCCAGAGGTTCCAAACCAGGCGAGGTATTTGTCCGCGCCGGTGAACGGCGCTCCAGTAGGGATTGGATGCGTACTGCCCTGGTGGGCACAGATGGTGGTATTGTATTTGCCATGTTGCGCCAGATCGTTCAGGCAGATTATGACGAGAGGATGGCAATTGCCATACCGGATATTGAAGCGCTGGAAAAGCTATGGCACCGACCAGAAAAGCAGCAACCACCGCTGGAGCGCGTGGTAGTGGATATGGTTCGGGAGTTGACCAAGTTGAACCCACAGGGGCATGTCCACGCGAGCGAGTTGTATGCGGCTGTCAACCTGGTAAAACGATGCCCGCCCGGCCCAATTCTGTCATTGCTGGCTTCTCGACCCTGGTTTGTCCATGTAGGAGATCTCCACTTCCGATTTGACGACTCCGAGCATTCATAATATTTGTCCACGTCAGGAGGTGATGGTTGACAGAAGGTAAGCGGTTCAGTCTTGTGCGTCCAACCGTAAATACGCCCTTTCATATTGATTACGATTGGTGGAGACAGAACGAACGCAACTGGCGCGTTCATTTGATGGAATATATCAGCGATGAGCACCGTGAGACTTTGAGAAAGTCCGGTTTGGAAGAGCAATTTGATTTAATTGATCCCAATACTGCTGAGGTTCATCAGGTGGATGCAATCCAATATTTGCTGCTCACACATTATGCTCAACGAGATAATTTCGTTACCGAATCTTCTTCACTGGTGGAAACGATATTCCGCCTGTTTTTAGCAAACGGGAACACCCCTTTGACGGCTGCTGAAATCGGTGAGCGCCTGCATCGGCCTGCTGAAACCATCTTGCGTGTGCTCTCCGGCGCAAGGATCTATCGTGGTGTAAGGCCGGTAGGCAGCAGTCATTAACCGAGCCACTCTTTTGTTTGCCCCCGTAGCTCAATGGACAGAGCACCGGACTTCTAATCCGATGGTTGTGGGTTCGAATCCCGCCGGGGGCGCTCCAGATTGCTGAGTAAATTGTTTCGTGGAGCCAGTTTTTATGTGTTTACCGGTAGATAATCAGGCTTTGGCAGGTGATGGAGTTTGAAGGATGGCCTTTCAGTTACAGGAAAAAGAATTTAAACCCGCGGACAGGTTCGCTCAGGGTGAATCTTTGCGATTCAGTTCACAATCACGCTCGGCTCGATCATCGCCGCGTTCTTATGCGTGGCGACCCCCGACCGACGTTTATGAGG
>JAGUYX010000096.1 GCA_020061145.1 Anaerolineales bacterium
CAATGAAGGCGGGGATATTTTTCGTTATGTGATGAAAAAAGAAGGCTGGGAATTTGCAGAAGCCCTGCAATTCCTGGCTGAGCGTGCGGGGGTAGAACTTCGTCCCTATACCCCGGAGCAGGCCGAGCAGGTAGAGAAAAACGACCAGCTCCGCCAGTTACTGGAGGAAGTCGCAACCTTTTACCAGCACCAGTTATGGAACACCGCCGCAGGTCAGGAGGTCCTGGGTTATTTACAGCACCGCGGCCTGGATAATAAAGTGATCGAATCCTTTGGGCTGGGGTACGCTCCCAAATCCTGGGAGGCGACCTACCACCATTTCCGCCAGAAAGGATATACCGAGGCGGACTTGTTGGCTGTTGGCCTGCTCAGTGAACGTGATAGCGGAGGATATTACGATCGCTTTCGCCATCGCATAATGTTTCCCATCCGCGATGAACGCGCAAGGATAGCGGGTTTTGGCGCCCGGATTCTGGACCCGAACGACCTGCCCAAATTCCTAAATTCGCCCCAAACTGAATTATTCGATAAAAGTAAGCTCTTATACGGGTTGGATCAGGCGCGCCGTTCGATCCGTATGACCGAACAGGCAGTGATTGTCGAAGGCTATCTGGATGTGATTGCCCTGCATCAACATGGATATTCGAATGCAGTTTCACCGATGGGTACGGCGCTCACCGAGTATCACCTGCGCCTGCTCAAACGTTTCAGTCAGCGGATTGTGCTGGCATTGGACGCTGACGCCGCCGGCGAAAAGGCCACCTTGCGTGGGCTGCAAGTCGCCCGGCAGGCGATGGATCGTGAAACCGATGTGGCGTTTGATGCGCGCGGGTTGATCCGTCATGAAGCCCGTTTGCAGGCAGATATTCGTGTAACAACTTTGCCGCAAGGGATGGATCCCGATGAAGTTGTGGCGCGGGATC
This sequence comes from Anaerolineales bacterium, assembly GCA_020061145.1. Taxonomy (GTDB): domain Bacteria; phylum Chloroflexota; class Anaerolineae; order Anaerolineales; family DRKV01; genus JAGUYX01. The sequence continues at coordinate 924 of JAGUYX010000096.1, forward strand.
CCACTGAGTGGGAAAATATCCTGGCTACCGCTCGCCCGGTGGTGGAGCATGTGATGGAAACGCTGGCGGCAGGTCGTGATCTGGATGACCCAAAAGTGAAGAACGAAATCGCTGCTCAGGTGTTACCATTAATTGAGGATGTGCCTTCGGCCATCGAGCGGGAGACCTACCGGCAACGGTTGGCCAGGTTATTGCGCGTGGACGAGCGTAGCCTGATTGCTCGCCAGCCTCGCTACCCGACCTCCCGCCCGCGGCGCGGTCGCTCACGAGCAGAAAGTCCGTTTGTACCCCAGGAAAACCTTACCGCGGGGGTCATTTCTCGCAACCTGACCCACACCCTGGAAGCATATTGCCTGGGAGTATTATTGCGCAGACCGGATTTGATCTTCCAGTTAGACCGAAACCTGTTGTACTCAGGATTAGGCCGCCTGTCGGTGCAGGATTTTCAGCAGAGTGAGTTCCAGGCGATTTTTCGCCTGCTGGTTGACTCACTTGCCCAGGATGAGATTGAACCGTACCAGTATGTATTGAATGGGCTATCGGATTCGTTAATGGATATTGCGGCATCATTATTGGATATCTCGAAGGACCTCGATCCAAGTGATGAGCGCCTGTTGGAAGAATTGCGACGAACTATTGTGGATATGCGGCGGAGAGAATTAAACCAACGAATTGAACAAATCCGTTTTTTGATGGAAGATGTGCAGGATGTGGGTGATATGCGCGCCAGTGCGTATGGGGAAACCATGATACAGTATACGCGCTTATTAAATCTGCTGGATCGAGCGGCGAATGTGCAACCCAAGGAAACCAGGTGATGTCATTTTCGGAACGTAAGGGTACTGAAAAGCCTGAAAAGAATAATCGATTTCGCTCTGACGATTCTCTGGTAGAAGATTTACTCCAACCCGAGTTGGAGACGAATCCGGAAACGGATGACGACGAAGATGACGAAGAAGAATACCCTCAGGCAGAAGAGGATGAGGGACTTCGAGAGCCGCCGGATCTGGAGGCAATCGCATTAGAGGAACAGGCTGAAGAAGAAGACACTGTCAGTCCGGATGTTGATGTCTGGACGGATCCCAAAATCGCCGTAGAACTGGGCGAAGATCCGGTGCGCCTGTACTTAAAGGAGATAGGCGATATTGATCTGTTAACCTCGGATCAGGAATTCTGGCTGGCAGCCTGCCTGGACGCAGCTCGTAATGTGGATGCCCTGGGGATGCAAGACATCGTTCTGATGCAAAAACATTCACGCCCACATGCCATCTACCTGGGACTTTTCGAACAGTTTGTTGCTTCCTGGAAGCGGGTTTTGGAAGACACCGCCAAAATGGGTTATGCCTTTCCAGATGCCTTGAGGATGCTCACCGAAGCGCAGGCATTACGCCAGACCTGGGCGTTGGATCAACCTTCTTATTTGCGCGCTTATCTGGATAATGGTCAATGGGGGCGGAATCGTTACTGGGATGAAGTTGCACGTAATGCCTTTACGGTTTACCTCTGTATGTACAGCCTGCCCGATGAGCTGGCTCGCCGGGTGCGCCAGGCTTTAGAAAAACGAAGTAAATTGCCTGGTGAGAAAACCTATTCCCGGTGGCTGCCCGAGGATGATGTATTGGTCGCCGAGTTGGAAGAGATCAGCATTCGGGCCAGCGAGGCGCATCATGCCATTATCCGCGCAAATTTACGCCTGGTCGTCAGTGTTGCCAAACGCTATATTGGGCGCGGGAGTTCATTTCTGGATTTGATCCAGGAAGGAAACCTGGGTTTATTGCGCGCGGTATCGAAATTTGATCCCACCCGAGGATTTAAGTTCAGTACTTATGCCACCTGGTGGATCCGGCAATCCATTAGCCGGTCGATTGCCGATCAGGCGCGCACCATTCGCATTCCGGTGCACATTTTTGAAACCGTCAACCGCCTGTTACGCGTACGAAGGATGTTGACTCAAAAACTCGGGCGTGAACCTACCGTGGAAGACTTGGCATTACGCGCCGGTTTTATGGAAGCCAGGGATGTACAGGCAATCTTGAAATATCAGGAAGAGGAAACACCCTTACCGGCTGATCTGCGGCGTAGATGGCGCCGGGCTGCCTCCAAAGTCAGCCGGATCTTGCGTGCAGCAGAAGAGCCGGTTTCTTTGGATAGCCCGGTTGGCAATGAAGATAACAGCCAGTTGGGGGATTTTATTGAAGATGAAGATGCGCTGGAGCCGATGGATGCAGCTGCGCGCGAAATGCTGCGCGAGCAAGTGAAAAACGCGCTGTCGGTGCTGACTGAGCGCGAACGCCAGGTGTTGGAATTGCGCTTCGGCCTGATCGACGGCAAAGACCATACCCTGGAAGAAGTCGGTCAGTACTTTAATGTAACCCGCGAACGGATCCGCCAGATTGAGTCGAAAGCCCTGAGAAAGCTGCGCCATCCCACCCGCAGCCGACATTTACGCGATTACCTGGGTTAATTCCTGAATTTTAATCAAGATTCGTAGCACAAATGAGAGATTCCTTAGTAAAATTGGACATCTTGTGAAATTTGACACCTTTAAGTGCTTGTGATAAAATGCACTTAAAAATATGATAAAAATAATCTAAATTGGTCAGCATTCCAGTGAGGATATGAATGATCCCCAATGAGTATCTCCCGATCGCGGTACTGTTTATCCTGGCAACTGGTCTGGCGGCGCTGGTAATTATTCTGGGGCATGCCTTTGGCCCCCGGCGACCCACAGCCCGTAAATTGATGCCTTACGAGTCGGGGATGACCCCTATCGGCCCGGGAACCCGGCGTATCCGCGTGGCATTTTACATGATCGCCGTAGATTTCATTCTGTTCGATATCGAAGTAGTGTTCTTCCTTCCCTGGGCAGTGTACGCCCGTGAATTAAGTTATTATGGTTTATTGGTGATTGGAATCTTTACCGTACTTTTACTGGTAGGCTTTATTTACGCGTGGAAGAAAGGAGCGCTGGAATGGGAGTAGAACAAAAACTCGGTAACATGGGAGTGGTGACCATCTCCCTGGAAAATGCGGTGAATTGGGCGCGCACCAACGCCATGTGGCCGATGTTGTTTGGTCTGGCCTGTTGCGCGATTGAAATGATGAGCGCTCAGTCGGCGCATTATGATATGAGCCGCTTTGGGATGGAGCTGATGCGTGCCAGCCCGCGCCAGTCTGACCTGATGATCGTCGCCGGGCGGGTCAGCCGCAAAATGGCCCCTGTCTTGCGTCGCCTGTATGACCAGATGCCTGACCCGAAATGGGTGATTTCTATGGGCGATTGCGCTTCTTGCAGCGGTGTGTTTAACAATTACGCGCTGGTGCAAGGAGTGGATGAAGTGGTGCCTGTGGATGTGTATGTCGCCGGTTGCCCGCCGCGCCCGGAAGCTTTACTCCACGGCATCCTGACGCTGCATGAAAAAGTCAAAAACGAGAAAATGGTGAAGTGGAGTTAATATGGACAATTCCCTGAAACAGGTTACTGACAATATTACAAAACGTTTTGGGGCACAGGTTTCAGAATATCGTGGTCAAACGCGCCTGCTTTTGCGTGGCGAGCATCTACAAGCGACCGCGAGTACATTGCGCAATGAATTTGGCTTCGAGATGCTCACTTTCCTGACTGCGGTGGATTACTGGCCGGAAGATAACCCGCGTTTTCACGTAATCTACCACTTCACATCCTTCCAGAACAATCAGCAGCTGCAAATTCGCGTTCCCCTGGATGGCGACCAACCCGAGCTGCCCAGCCTGGTAGAGATTTATCCCACTGCTAACTGGCACGAGCGCGAGACCTTTGATATGTTTGGCATTCATTTTCGTGGGCACCCGGATTTACGTCGCATCCTGATGCCCTACGATTGGGTGGGGCACCCCTTACGCAAAGATTTTCCCTTGGGTTACGAAGAAGTACAGTTTAGCTTCAATTTTGATGAGATCCAAAGCCGTAAGCCTCGCCCAACCGAGTAATCGTCAGGAATGTTGCCAGTTACCGCTTGATCAGCGTTCCGTCACACCCCTGTGGCACACCCAGCAGGTGGTTTAGGAGAAGCGTATGACGCAGTTGACCGAAGTTACTGTTGATGAGTTGAAACATTTGATCAGCGATCGGGCCTTATCCGGCGAAACCATGCTTTTGAACATGGGGCCTCAACACCCCAGCACACACGGGGTGTTACGCCTGTTGCTCGAGCTGGATGGCGAAGAAATCATCAGCTGCATACCCGATATTGGTTTCCTGCATACCGGTATCGAAAAAAACATGGAAGCCAAAACTTACGAAAAAGCTGCCGTGATGACCGACCGCTTGGATTACCTGAACACCATCGGTAATACCATGGTGTACAGCATGGCTGTAGAAAAACTTGTAGGCCTGGATGTGCCGCCCCGCGCCCAGGCTATCCGGGTTATTCTGGCGGAATTACAAAGGATTGCTTCTCATCTGGTCTGGCTGGCTACCAGTGCCCTGGACCTGGCAGCCATGTCTGTGTTCCTCTACTGTTTTCGGGAACGGGAGCTCATTCTGGATATCCTCGAGCTTTGTTCAGGTCAACGGATGATGACCACATTCAATCGACCGGGGGGTTTGTGGCGCGATGTCCCTGCCGAGTTCGAAGACGCGGTCAGAAATGTGCTCAAAACCTTCCCCAAACGCTTCGATCAATATGAAGCGCTGTTGACCGAAAACCCATTGTTCATCGATCGCACCAAAGGCATCGGTGTAATTTCCGCGGAAGAAGCCCTGGCAATCGGTATGACGGGTTCGTCGTTGCGTGGTTCTGGCGTACCGTATGATATCCGTAAAGTGCGACCGTACATGGGCTATGAACAATATGATTTCGAAGTCCCGGTACGCACCGAAGGCGATGTGTATGCCCGTTATGTGGTGCGCGTGCAGGAGATGCGCCAATCGTTGCGCATTATCGAACAGGCATTGGATAAACTTCCCTCTGGGCCGGTACGCAGCAATAACCGCAAATTTGTCCCGCCCCCGCGCTCCGAGCTGGGGCACAGCATGGAAGCTGTGATCCACCACTTCAAGTTGTGGACGGAAGGGTTTCCGGCGCCTGAAGAATCGGTATATGTTTCGGTTGAATCCCCGCGTGGGGAATTGGGTGTATTTCTGGAAGGCGATGGAAGCGCAAAACCCTACCGGGTTTACTGGCGGACACCTTCATTTGACAACCTCCAGGCGCTGCCGAGACTGGCACAAGGACATCTGGTGGCCGATGTAGTGGCGATCATTGGTAGTGTTGATATCGTTCTGGGAGATGTGGACCGGTGAATCTACTTTACGAAAAATACGCAGCTGAGATAAAACACATCCTGGCGAAGTATCCGGCCGATCAAAAACGTTCTGCGGTAATGCCCTTGCTTTATCTGGCGCAGCAGGAACAGGGGTATATCCAGAAACAAGATTTGCAGATGATTGCCGAAATTCTGGATATCTCCGCCACCGATGTTGGCTCGATTGTGGGTTTTTATACCCTGTATCACGATCATCCCGGGGGGAAACATCGCCTGCAGGTATGCAATGACCTGCCTTGTGCTCTGCGAGGGGCAGATGAGTTCCTGGAAAAATTGTGCGAAAACCTGGGCGTTCAGGTAGGCGAGACCACTCCGGATGGCCTGGTCACCATCGAAGCGGTGATGTGCCTGGCAGGCTGCGATCGTGCCCCCTTATTCCAGGTGCAGGATGCTGAAGGCATCCGCTACTATGAGAACCAGACCGTTGAAACTGCCTTGCAACTGGTGGAGCACTGGCGGAGCGATGGCGCTACACCCGCGCCCTCGCCATTGGGTTTACGCGCCGGGCAGGAGAAATCCTCAACTCCTTTGCCAGATGAGACGGTCACCGGGCTATCTGCGGAAGTTCGCGATGAAACCGCCTCCGACACAGCGGCAACTGAAACGCAGGAGACAGACTGATGAGTACTTTCCTCCTTCTTCGCCACCGGGAAATCCCCAACCTTGATCAACTGGATGTATATCGTCAGCATGGCGGTTTTGAAGCATTTCAGAAGGCGATCACTACACTGCAGCCTAAAGAGGTCACCGATGAGGTGAAAGCTTCCGGGTTACGCGGCCGGGGTGGAGCGGGATTCCCCACCGGGATGAAATGGTCGTTTATCGATAATAATAACTGGCCGCATTATGTGGTTGCCAACGCGGATGAATCCGAGCCGGGCACTTTCAAAGACCGCGAAATTATGGAAGGCAACCCTTACCAGTTCCTGGAAGGGGTGATGATTTGCGCTTATGCGGTGCAGGCGCAGAGCGCATATATCTATTTGCGTGGCGAATTCTGGCAACTGGCGGCTGAGCTGGATAAGCGTATCCAGGCGCTGGAAGCAGCCGGATTGCTGGGCGACAACATACTGGGCACCAATTTTTCGCTGCGCCTTTACACCCACCTCGGGGCTGGCGCTTATATCTGCGGCGAAGAAACGGCCTTGCTCGAATCTCTCGAAGGTAAATTGGGGCAACCCCGCTTGCGCCCGCCATTTCCACCCTCCTACGGCCTGTATGGCAAACCGACGATCGTGAATAATGTCGAAACACTGACCAATGTGCCGCTGATCGTGGCGCGTGGAGCAAAATGGTATAAGACAATGGGTACGGAACGTAGCCCCGGGACGAAGATTTTTAGTTTGTGTGGGCAGGTGAATAAACCCGGGAATTACGAACTGCCATTGGGCACCACCTTCCGCGAGCTGATTTTCACACATGGCGGTGGTTTGAAAGACGGCCGCAAGGTGAAGGCGATCATGCCTGCCGGGGCATCTTCGAGCATTATTGTGGCGACAGAAGAAGCCTTAGATACCCCGATGGATTACGAAAATACCCAGAAGGTCGGCTCAGTGCTTGGCTCCGCCTCGGTTATTGTGATTGATGACTCGGTCAGTATGGAATGGGTCATCAATAAAACCCTGCATTTCTTCAAACATGAGTCCTGTGGGAAATGTACGCCCTGCCGCGAAGGCACTTACTGGATGATGCATATCTCTGACCGTATCTCTCGCGGGCAAGCAAATGAAGAAGATCTTGAGACGTTAAACGATGTCGCCCTGAATATCCAGGGTAAATGTCTGTGCGCTCTGGGAGAATTTTCTACCATGGCGGTGGTTACAGGTATTGAACGGTTTAAATCCGATTTTGAGCTGCGTTTGGCGCAAAACGCAAACCCTGAGTCGCCAGAAACCGTCCTGGCAGCGGTAGATTGATTCACCGCCGGACCCTGTCAACCATGCGCCAGTGGTTTTGTTGAAAATATGCGTTTCACCGCTCATTTTGGTGGCTTACATCGGTATTCAGGCAACCCATCTGGGTAACCTTTGGGAGTGATTTATGGCACAGTTAATTTCGTTGATGATTGATGATAAACCGGTAAAGGTACCGGAAGGTACATTAATAGTAAACGCAGCGAAGAAGGTCGGGATCGATATTCCGGTATTTTGTTATCACCCCAAAATGGAACCGGTGGGTATGTGCCGCATGTGCCTGGTAGAAATCGGCCGGCCACAGATCGACCGGGAAACCCGTAAACCTGTCCTGGACGAGCAGGGCAACCCGGTTATCCAGTTTGGGCCGAAACTGGAAACCGCCTGCACCACGCCGGTATCGGAGGGGATGGTTGTGATGGGGATGAGCGACAAGGTTAAAAAAGGTCGCCAGGACATTCTTGAGTTTTTATTGACTTCTCATCCTCTGGATTGCCCGATTTGCGACAAGGGCGGCGAATGCCCCTTGCAAAACCTGACCATGGAGCACGGCCCGGGCGTAAGCCGTTTCTTGTATGACGAAAAGATGCACCTGGCGAAACATTATCCGCTGGGCGACCTGATCCTTCTCGACCGTGAGCGCTGTATTCAATGTGGGCGCTGTGTCCGTTTCCAGGATGAAATCGTCGGTGAGCCGGTGATTGGGTTTGAGCAGCGTGGTCGCAGCCTGCAAATCGAAACATTTTCCGATCCGGGTTTTGACTCGTATTATTCTGGAAACACAACGGATATTTGCCCGGTAGGTGCACTGACCACGACTGATTTTCGCTTTGGCGCCCGTCCCTGGGAGCTGAAACCCGTGGCTTCCGTTTGCTCGCAGTGCCCGGTTGGCTGCAATATTACCTATAATATCCGCCGCGAGGCGCGCGCGGGTGGTCGTTATGTGATCAAACGGGTTTTGCCGCGCCAGCACGAAGAAGTAAATGAAATCTGGATCTGCGATAAAGCTCGTTTTGCAGGTTACCAGTATGCGGAAAGCCCGGAACGTCTGACCCGACCGATGCTGCGCCGGAATGGAGAATTGGTGGAATCGTCCTGGGATGAAGCCTTGCAGGTCGTGGCAGAGCGGTTCAAAGCCGCCACAGGTGGGTTGGTTACATACGCCGGAGGGCGCTTGAGCAACGAAGATTTATTCAATCTGAAACAGCTCACCGAGGGCTTGAAGGGGCAGGCAATATTAAAGTCCTCTATTGGCGGAGGAGTTCTGGTTGCACAGATGGGCGTGGCAAAGGGTACGGATCTTGGCAAATTAGGCGCAGGGGACGCGATCCTGGTGATTGCTTCCGACCTGCAGGAAGAAGCCCCAATCTGGTGGTTACGCGTAAAACAGGCCGCTGACCGTGGCGCTACATTGATTGTGGTAAACCCGCGCCAGACCAGGCTGGATCGCTTCGCCACCCACACCTTGCGTTACGATTATGGCTCTGAGACTGCCACTGTACTGGCGATGATCAACGCTCTGGAAAGCAAAAAAACCCGCTTACCTGATTGGTTGGCAAAATACCGCCCCAATCGTTTCCAAACAGCGGCAGCAAAAGCTTTTGCCGGAGCAAAAAATGGGATCATCCTTTTCGGTCAGGAAGGTATGGATTTGCCGCGTTCGCAGGAACTGGCCCTGGCTTGCGCCAATTTACTTTTCCTGACCGACCACCTGGGTTCTCCCAATAACGGATTGATCGGTGTATGGGAAAGCGCAAACACGCAAGGCGCCTGGGATATGGGATTCCGCCCGTCAACGGAATTGAAAGAAATGTTTTCCTCCGCCCGGGCGGTATATGTGGTTGCCGCGGATCCGGCTGGCGACGACCCTTCCCTGGCAGACGCGCTTGAACAGTCTGAATTTGTGGTGGTTCAGGAGTTGTTCCTTACTTCTACTGCCAGACTGGCGGATGTGGTTCTGCCGGTAACAGCCCAACCGGAACGCGAGGGAACATACACCACCGGAGAGCGCCGGGTGCAACGATTCTTCCCGGCAATCCCCGCCCCGGGCGGAGTAATTCCGGATTATGAAATCGCTGCTCGTATTGGCGAGCGAAGCGGCTTGAAAATGGAAAACCGGGCTGCTTCCCTGGTATTTGCCCAACTCGCTGCCCGGGTATCGGATTATGAAGGCCTCAGCTATCGCAGTCTGGCTGAAACCCACGAGCAATGGCCGATTATTGGCCGCGACGATCTTTATTACGGCGGCACAGCTTATGAAAATACGCAAGGGTTGGGGGTGCAGTTGATGCCCTCCAGCCAGAAACGGAAAATCTTCCAGGTAAACTGGCAGGAACCGCCGGTCCGCGTAAGTGGCAAAGGCTTGTTGGGGGTGCCGATCACCAGATTATATGACCGTGGCGCGACGGTAACCCCATCTCGCTCGTTAGCTTCACGGGTGCCGGGACCATTCATCCTGGTTAATGAAACCACGGCGCAAAAACTGGACATGCACAATGATGCTCCTGTACAGCTTATGCTGGCAGGCTCGGCTTATTCAGCTATGCTACGTGTCGATACGGCAGTGCCGGAGTCGGTGGTGCTGGTGCCGCGCAGCCTGGGTATTCCGCTGAGTGAATTGCAGCCGGTAGACATCCGGGTTGCTGAAACAACGCCTGCGTGAGGATGTTAGAAGACAGAATTAAATTTGCCGGTATCGGTAATCGCTGACCTCACCGGCGCGGATAAAGAGGAACGATATGGATGCAGCACTCATCTGGGAATGGATCATCAAATCTGCCATCGTCCTGTTGATCATGACCGGTGGTTTTGCATACACCACCTTTTATGAAAGACGTCTGCTGGCGCGCATCCAGACACGCATCGGGCCGAATCGCGCCGGTCCGTGGGGAATATTGCAGCCGGTCGCCGATGGAGTCAAGTTAATCTTCAAGGAGGAGCTGATCCCGGCCCAGGCTGACAAAGTGTTATTTGTTCTGGCCCCGGTTATCACGGTTATTCCTGCGCTGGTGATTACCGCCGTGATGCCCTGGGGTGGGGTGGTGAATATTTTTGGCCGCCAGGTGCCGCTGTATATCGCCGATGTCAATGTTGGCGTTTTGTACATCATGGCGATTGCTTCGATTTCGGTCTACGGCATCGTCCTGGCGGGCTGGTCGTCAAATAATAAATATGCCATGCTGGGCGGCTTACGCTCGTCTGCACAGATGATCAGTTATGAGCTGGCTTTGGGTCTGGCTTTTGTCGGCCCGGTTTTAATCGCCGGTTCGATGAGCCTGGTAGATATCGTCGAAAAACAGCGTGATATCTGGTTTGTGGTTTACCAGCCGGTGGGTTTCATCATTTTCCTGATTGCTACCCTGGCAGAAGTGAACCGTGCCCCTTTTGATATGCCCGAAGCCGAGCAGGAATTAACTGCCGGTTATCATACCGAATACTCAGGCATGAAATTCGCCCTGTTTTTCATGGCGGAATATATCAAGATGATCGCGGTAAGCGCATTCGCCGCCACGCTATTTCTGGGTGGCTACCGCCTGCCGTTTATTGAATACCCGGACTGGTTGGAGTGGATCGGTCCATTTGTTTTGCTTGCGAAGATTATTGTTCTGTTAGGGGGCATGATCTGGGTTCGGGCGACCTTGCCTCGTTTCCGTTATGATCGTCTGATGGCTTTTGGCTGGAAGATCATGTTTCCACTGGCGCTGGCGAATGTACTGGTGACCGCAGTTATTGTTGTGATCCTCAGCGCTTAGGTCTTGGAGGTAGAGAATGCTCAAAGAAATAGTACGCGGACTTTCCACGACGTTCCGGCAGATTTTTGAAAAACCGGTAACCATCCAGTACCCGGAAGTGAAACGCCCCGTTCGTCCGCGCTTCAAAGGGCGGCATATTCTTAAACGATATGACAATGGCCTGGAAAAGTGTATCGGTTGTTCATTATGTGCGGCAGCCTGCCCGGCAGATGCGATTTTTGTCGAAGCAGCTGAAAATACCGATGAGCTGCGTTATTCGCCGGGCGAACGGTATGCCAGCACCTATGAAATCAATTTGCTCCGCTGCATTTTCTGTGGATATTGTGAAGACGCCTGCCCAACCGAGGCGATTATCCTTGGCGATAACTACGAACTGTCTTTCACCGATCGTCGCTCAGCCATCTATACCAAGGAAATGCTGATTGAACCGGTAAAACCGGGCGGGAAGCCCACCCCCCAAAAAGTCGAACCCGGGAAATTTACCCGGTCGATTCCTGATATGCAAGACCCGCAAGATTGACGGGAGTTTCTATGAGCCTGGACCTGTTCCTTTTTTTCTCCCTGGCAGTGATCAGCGTCGCCAGCGCGCTGGCGATGATCCTCAACCGTAACGCCATTTATTCTGCGCTGTTTTTGGTGTTGAATTTTTTGACTATCGCCCTGTTCTACCTGATATTGAGTGGGCCATTTATTGCTCTGGCTCAGGTTACCGTATACGCCGGCGCAATTATGGTGCTTTTCCTGTTTGTCATCATGTTGATCGGACCGCATCGACTGGCCTACAGCGAAGCCAATCGCTGGCAACGTCCGGCGGCAATGGTGCTCGGCCTGGCATTATTGGCCGAAGCGGTTTACATCCTTATCTTCCGTCCTACGCCGGCAATCAGCGGCGAGCAGCCTGCTCTGGTGGAGAACTTTGGCGCTCCAAAAGTTCTGGCAGATGTATTGTTTAACCAGTACGCTTTGGCTGTAGAGGTGATCGGTGTGTTACTGTTGGTTGCCATGGTGGGTGTGATTGTGATGGTGAAAAATGCCGGAAAGCGCCAGACGTAACTCGCGCGTAAGTTTTCGTATCCTGGGGAGGGTCGATGATGGTACCGATTAATTATTTTGTCGCATTATCCGGGATCTTATTTATTCTCGGGGCGGTAGGGGTACTGGTGCGCCGGAACCTGATTGTGATGTTTATGTCGGTTGAGCTGATGCTGAATGCTGCCAACCTGGCTTTTGTGGCTTATGCCCGTCATTATTTATCCATGGACGGGCAGGTTTTTGTGTTCTTTGTGATCGCGGTGGCTGCAGCCGAAGTGGCGGTTGGCTTATCGATGGTCATTGCCATCTTTCGCACCCGCCAGAACATCAATGTGGATGATCTCAACAGCCTTAAAGGCTAGACCAGATATGGAGAGACTGCAAAAATGTTAAGCGAAACTGCAACGGTTGGCGGAATCTTCAGTCTGGCGCCTCTGGTGGTGTTCATCCCGCTGGCAGGCATGATTTTCAATATGCTGTTTGGAGGGCGTCTGAGCCAGAAACTGGTGGGAGGCATTGCCAGCGCAGCCTCTGGGCTGACATTTGTGATCGCTGTTCTGCTAGGGGTGGCGTTGTATAACCAGCACGGCGAACCGGTAGTCGTACCTTTCCTGGAGTGGATCCATATCGGCGCCTTCCAGGTGGATTGGGCATTTCGGGTAGACACGCTTTCGGTGACCATGATGCTGGTGGTCGCCGGGGTGGGAACATTGATCCATGTTTACTCCGTCGGCTACATGCACGAGGATGTCATCCACCAGGGCGATCCATCTCGCTTCCGCCGCTTCTTCGTCTTCATGAACCTGTTCATCGCCATGATGATGATCCTGGTGATCGGCGATAGCTACTTGATGCTATTTGTCGGTTGGGAAGGCGTGGGTCTGTGTTCTTATTTACTCATCGGTTTTTGGTATGAAAAAGGGGAAAATGGCATCGGTAATGCCATCGCCGGAAACAAGGCCTTTATCGTCAACCGGATTGGCGATGTGGGTATGCTGCTGGCGATGTTCACCTTGTTCTGGGTTTTCGGCACCCTGACCTTTGATGAAGTTTTTGAGCTGGCGCCGGAAATAGCGGCGACAACTCCGGCGTATATCGGATTAATTACATTGTTCATGCTGGTGGGCGTCACAGGAAAATCGGCGCAGATCCCGCTGTACGTCTGGTTGCCAGATGCCATGGCAGGTCCCACGCCGGTTTCTGCGCTGATCCATGCCGCCACCATGGTTACGGCTGGCGTTTATCTGATCGCCCGGTCTGCGCCGTTGTACACCCTGGTTCCCGAAAGCCAGAATGTCGTGGCGCTGGTAGGTGGTCTGACGGCTTTCTTCGCTGCCACGATCGCAGTGGGTCAGAACGATATTAAAAAAGTGCTGGCATATTCCACAGTAAGCCAGCTTGGATTTATGGTGGCTGCGGTGGGTATGGGCGCATTTGTGGCTGGAATGTTTCACCTGGTCAGCCATGCGTTCTTTAAAGCCCTGCTTTTCCTTGCCTCAGGCTCGGTCATTCAGGGTATGGAGCGCGGGCATCATCTGGAGCATCACGCGCACGAGCACGATCTTAAACCTCGGAAAAAGAAATCCAAAGAACCGCCCTTCGATCCGCAGGACATGCGCAATATGGGCGGTCTGGCCGGTCGTATGCGCACCACCTATTGGGTATACATCGTTGGCGCGCTGGCGCTGGCGGGTATACCGCCTTTATCCGGTTTCTTTTCCAAGGACGAAATTTTGCTGGAAGCCAGCCATCTGAATACGACTGTTTACATCTTGCTGACAATCGCGGCTTTCTTTACCGCCTTTTACATGGGCAGACAGGTCTGGATGGTGTTCCTGGGCCAACCGCGCTCCGCGGCCGCCGAAAAGGCTGAAGAAAGCCCGGCGGTGATGACCTTGCCCTTGATTATTCTGGCTGTGCTGGCTTTCTTCGGCGGTCTCTTGAACCTTCCTGGCCCGCACACATTTGGGCACTGGCTGGAATACACCTTTGAAGCCTTTCATCTGGAAATGGAAACCCTGCCATTCAGCCTGCCGGTGGCGCTAATCTCAACCTTGCTCGCGGTGGTCGGAATCCTCCTGGCCTGGATGTTTTATGGGCGGCAACCCCTGGAGAAGGGACAGGAAGACCCCCTGCGTGGTATTTTGGGCTGGATTTTCACTGGTATGCAACGCAAGTGGTGGGTGGATGAAATTTATCATTTCTTGTTTGTTAACCCGTACATTCAACTATCTCATGTGTTCGCCGAGTATGTCGACTGGCGCTTCTGGCATGATTGGTTTCACGAGGTCGTCCTGGCGGGTAGCTTTAACCAGTTCGCCCGCTTCTTGAATTTCCGCATCGATGCCGGAATTATCGACCGGATTGCAAACGGTTTAGGGAACGGCACCCAGCAGATTGCCGGTCAGATGCGCCAGATCCAGACCGGTTATGTCAGGAACTACGCACTGAGTCTCTTTCTGGGTGTGGTATTGATTGTGGGATATATTCTTCTGCGCTGAGCCGGAGGCGCTCAAACCAGTTGCTTGAGGGCAAACTATGAACTTTTTTCTACATCCTCTGACAATGGTCACCTTTTCCCCGCTGATCGGGGTGCTGGTATTGCTGTTCATAAATCGTGAACAGAAAAATGCCATACGCTGGGTGGCTCTGACGACCTCGCTCGTCACCTTTGGCATCTCCTTATGGGTATTTGCCCAGTTTGATGCCTCGAACCCGGACTTACAGCTTGTCATCCGCTTACCCTGGATCCAGGTATCCAGCTGGTTGATCGAGTATCACATGGCTGTGGATGGGTTGAGCATTCTCCTGATTTTGCTCACCACATTACTTACGCCGATCTCGATCCTCTCTACCTGGACAGCGATTGAAGAGCGGGTGAAAGATTTCATGATCTTCTTCCTGCTCCTGGAAGTAGGTATGGTCGGAGTATTTTTATCGCAGGATCTGTTCCTGTTCTACATCTTCTGGGAATTCACTCTGGTACCCATGTATTTCCTGATTGGAATCTGGGGTGGCCCCAACCGGATTTACGCGGCGATCAAATTCTTCCTGTACACCATGGCAGGCTCCATTTTGATGTTGCTGGCAATCCTGTGGTTGGGTATTCAACAGGGTACCTTCAACGTGCCGGACCTGGTCGCCATGGGTGGCATTCCGGCAGATATCCAGCTCTGGCTGTTTATTGCCTTTGCTGCCGCCTTTGCCATCAAGGTGCCGATGTGGCCGCTGCATTCCTGGCTGCCCGACGCCCATGTGGAAGCGCCTACCGCCGGCTCGGTGATTCTGGCAGGCGTTTTGCTGAAATTGGGTACCTATGGTTTTCTGCGCTTTAACATTCCACTTTTCCCAGATGCTGCTGTCCGAGCAGCCCCGGTCATTGCCGTGCTGGCAGTGATTGGTATTCTTTACGGGGCGATGGTTTCATTTGCACAAAAAGATGTCAAGAAACTGGTGGCTTATTCCTCGGTCAGTCACCTGGGATTTGTTATGCTTGGATTGTTTGCTCTCAATTCCCAGGGTGTGCAGGGCGCTATCCTCCAGATGGTTAATCATGGTTTGAGCACCGGGGCGCTGTTCCTCCTGGTCGGGATGATTTATGAGCGCCGCCATACCCGTGATATGGATGCTTTTGGCGGTTTGTGGAAAGTAATGCCGGTATATGGTTTGATTACCCTGATCGTGTCCCTCTCGTCGATGGGTCTGCCCGGTTTGAATGGCTTTGTGGGCGAATTCACCATCCTGCTGGGCGCCTGGGGAGCAGGAAACCCGGGCGGTATCCTGGGTTCATACTGGTTTGCCGGGTTGGCTGCTTTGGGCGTGATCCTGGCGGCGATTTATATACTCTACATGTTCCAGAAACTCTTCCTGGGACCATTGACTAAAGATGAAAACCGCAATCTGAAGGATCTGAACTGGCGTGAGGTGGTTACGCTGGTGCCATTGCTGGTTCTCATATTCTGGATTGGTTTGTATCCTGCCCCGTTCTTCGGTGTGATGGCGCCAGCAGTCGAGAAGGTAGTCGCTGTTTTTCAGACTGTTGCTGTGGCTGGATTACCGTAAGGGAGAACATCGATGTCCATTCAAGAATTCCTGCGCGATCTGACTTACCTGCTCCCTTTTACCTACCTGGTCAGTTGGGCGGCTGTCCTCCTGATTGTGGATTTATTTTTGCCTGACGATAGGAAAGGACTACTTGCCCCCCTGGCGGCGCTCGGCATGGCGGTCGGGATTGGCCTGTCCATCCTTCAGGTAGGTCAGCAGCAGGCGGCATTTAATGGGCTGGCGATGGTGGATGGTTTCTCCATCTTTATGAATGTGCTTTTTCTGGGCATCGGGCTGGTTGGCGTGGCGCTGGCTTACGATTACCTCAAACGAATGGGCCTGGAACGTGGGGAATACTATATTTTGCTGGTATTTTCCATCACCGGCATGATGTTGATGGGTTCAGCCAACGACTTGATTATGGTTTTCCTGGCTTTGGAATTACTCTCCATACCACTCTATGTGCTTTCAGGGCTAGCCCGCCCTCAGCAGGCCTCCGAAGAGGCCGGGATTAAATATTTCCTGATGGGCGCTTTTGCTTCCGGTTTCGTTGTTTTTGGGATTGCACTGATCTTTGGTATGACCGGCACCACATCCATTCCAGGGATCGTCTCTACAGTGTCCAGCGGAACGTTGCTCAACCCATTAATCTTCACCGTTGGCGGTGGATTAATGCTGGTGGGCTTGGGGTTTAAAGTGGCTGTGGTGCCATTCCACATGTGGACCCCGGATGTATACGAAGGGGCTCCCAGCGCAGTAACCGCCTTTATGTCCAACGGGGCCAAAGCAGCCGGTTTTGCAGCCCTGATTCGGGTGTTGGTCGTGGCACTGCCTTCTATCGCAACGGATTTGACCCCGGTGATCTGGATAATCGCCGCACTAACGATGATCCTGGGAAATGTGGTAGCTATCGCCCAACGTAATATCAAACGCCTGTTGGCATATTCCAGCATCGCTCACGCCGGGTATATTTTGATGGTATTGGTAGCTTACGGCAGTGCGGGTCTGGCGGCACAGGCGGTTGCCGCGGCGTTATTCTACCTGGTGGCCTACACGCTGACCAATTTCGGCGCCTGGGCAGTTGTGATTGCTCTGGAAAAGAAAGAAGGTCGTGGTTTGATGCTGGAAGACTATTCCGGCCTGGGCAATCGCCATATGGGCCTGGCAGTCGCCATGACTATTTTTATGCTGTCCTTTACCGGCGTTCCACCCACATTGGGGTTTGTCGGCAAGTTTTACCTGTTTAATGTGGTGATCGAAGGGGGGTATATCTGGCTGGCTCTGATCGGTGTGCTGACCTCCCTGGTCTCAGCCTACTACTATCTGCGGGTGGTAGTGTATATGTTTATGCGTGACGGAGAGCCTGAAGTGCGCCGGGATGTGTGGGTCAACCTGACTGCCGGGGTGACGGCGGCTGGCCTGGTTGCCCTCACGATTTTTGCCGCACCGTTGTTCGATTGGGCAACCCGGGCAGTGCTGGCTGGATTTTAATTCCGCATTTCCCGGTACATACAAAGGGTTCTGGAAACGACTCACTCGCTTCCAGAACCCTTTAGATTTCTTATCCAGGGAAAATCCGCCTCCCTCGCCAGGTTCAAGGGCGGACACCCGCCCTGAAAGTGGGAGAACACCAAAAAAACCCTCTTTTTTAGGATAGGTGGAAAGAAAATGGTCATTTCTTCCCACCTGCCCGTCCCTGAGCCCGGCCAGGAGGATGCGCCACATGTTTAATGATCCGGGTAGTGGTTGAGTTGCTTGACGAGATCTGGCAATAAACCAATGTGTTCCAGCTCGTAACAATGCCCGGCGCAACCCTCGGGCAGGTGAGCATGTTCGTGCGACCAGGTCAGATTATGTGGGATGTATACTGCCCACCCGCCCAATTCCAACACAGGCAGGATGTCCGATCGCAGGGCATTTCCCACCATCATCACAGAAGCAGGCTCGTACCCGGCGCGGGAAAAGATATTGGCGTACACTTGAGGGGTTTTATCATCCACCACTTCTACAAGTTTAAAATAGCCTTGCAGTCCAGAGCGCTGCACTTTGGATAACTGATGGTTGAGCTCGCCTTTGGTGATCAGCATCAGCCGGAAGTGCGGGTAAAGCGCTTCCAGCGTCTCGGATACATGTGGAAATAGCTCCACCGGATGGGTAATCATCTCCTTGCCCAGATCCAGCAACTTTTGGATATCTGCGCCAGAAATTTCGCCCTGGCTGAGCTCGATCGCGGCTTCGATCAAGGAAAGGATAAATCCTTTGGCGCCATATCCATAGTATTTTAAATTGGCGATTTCTATGGCATCGATGCGTTCTTCGGGTGCTTCGGTCGGTAAATACTTCGCCATTATCTCCTGAAACAGAGCTCGACCCTTCTGGTAGTGGGTCTCGTTTTCCCACAGGGTATCATCCGCATCGAAGGCGATCATTTGAATGGGGGGTGAAGGTGTATGATAGGGTTTCATATTTCAGGTAGAATCAGGCCAGACAGGCAGGAATCAACAGGAGCGATCATGACGCGTTTTATTAAACGGATGGGAAAGGCCAAGCGCATTGCTCTGGTGGCGCACGATAACCAGAAAGGCGAGCTGCTTGAGTGGGTCCAGTACAACCGGCAAAATCTCAGCAAGCATATTCTATATGCCACCGGAACAACCGGTCGGGTGCTCGAAGAAGAGTTGGGTGTGGAGATCCATAAACTGATGAGCGGTCCTCTGGGCGGCGATCAACAATTGGGTGCAAAAATCGCCGAAGGGGAAGTGGATGTACTGATTTTTTTCTGGGACCCGTTAGAACCGTTGCCACACGACCCGGATGTGAAGGCACTGTTGCGTATTGCGGTGATGTACAACATTCCCATTGCTAACAACCGGGCGTCAGCGGACTTTATCTTCTCCTCCCACTTGGTGGATGAAGAGTATGAGCAGGTAATGATTGATTTTGAGGCCTACAAGCGTCGTCCTTTGCCCGATCTATAAATGAAGCCACAGCAAAACCTCGATAGTCGTGGCGATTAATCTGCTTAATGATCTGCTGCATATATTCAGGAAGTGGCAGGCAGGGAATTTCCATACAACTGCCGGTGTACCGCGCTGAGGGTACGGACCTGTTCGGCGGCATGGTAAGAAGAACGTACCAGCGGCGCACTTTCCACCCACTGGAAGCCGATCTCCAAGCCAAAGTCCTTCAATTCTCTAAACTCATCCAGGGTGTAATAGCGTTCGATCGGCAGGTGTTTTTTACTCGGCTGTAGATATTGGCCGATTGTCAGAATGCTCACACCCCAGCTGTGCAAATCGCGCATGGTGTCTTTAACTTCCTGCATGGTCTCGCCCAATCCCAGCATAATACCGGACTTGGTGAGCACATCGGGGTCCAGCCGTTTGGCGTTGGTCAGCGTCGCCTGAGCCCACTCGTAACGATCCTGGGGTTGCACGGTTTTGAACAGGCGCGGCACGGTCTCCACATTGTGGTTGAGGATCTCCGGGCGAGCATCCATCACAATTTTTAGCGCTTCCAGGCTGCCTTTGAAATCTGGAATGAGCACTTCAATCGAACAACCGGGGTGTATCTGGCGGATACGGCGGATCACCGCAGCAAAAATAGGCGCGCCGCCATCCTTGCGATCGTCACGATTGACGGAAGTGATCACCGCGTGTTTCAAGTTCATGGATTTGACGGCCTGGGCAATACGTTCCGGTTCCAACCAGTCAAGCGGCGAGGGTTGGCCGCGCTTGATATCGCAAAAGCCACAGGTGCGGGTGCAAACATCGCCCATCATCAAAAAAGTGGCGGTACCCGCACCCCAACATTCGCCCAGATTAGGGCAATGCGCCTCTTCACATACTGTATGCAACGCTTTGCTGCGCATCAGGTCGTACAACCACTCGTAAGTTTCACCCGCTGGTGCGCGCACTTTAATCCACTCCGGGCGGCGCAGAGGCGTGGTGTTAATTTTCTCTGGATCGATGCGATCTCGTGTGGGAATATGGGCCATTTTTTCTCCTTACCGGTAAACTGGAATAACCGCTATTCTACCCCAGTGCAGTGGGGTAGAGCCAAAACATCATTGAAATCAAGCTAATCTGCAGCCTGCGGGTTGCTTTCCGGCGCAAGCACGGTTTCGCGTTGTACCAGCAAGCGAATTCCTTCTACCTGCATCACTCTGATTCGCTCGCCGCGCAAGATAGGCGTCTCTCCTGGCAGGGCTTCTGCGCTCCACAACTCACCGGCGACCTGTACCTGCCCGCGTGGATTGAGGCTTTCTTTAACTGTGCCGGTCCGCCCAACCAGCGATTCCATGCCGGCGCGGATTGGGGTACTGCGGGCTCGCAGGGCAATACCCACAATCACCAGGAAGAGCAGGCCAGTGGTCACCGCAGATAAAATAACCAGAGGCACGGAAATGGGTTGAAATTCGGGGGCGCGTACCGTATTAAACAGGATTAATGCTCCAGCGATAAAACTCCCGATGCCGGCGGCTGTCAGGGCGCCAATTCCCGGTACCTTGAGCTCCAGCACAAACAGCACAAAGGCAATCAAGATAAAAACCAGCCCGAACCAGTTCACCGGCAGCAATCCCAATCCGTAGATTGCCAGCACCAGGCAGACCGCGCCAATGAATCCAGCCATCCACCCACCAGGGTTCGAAATTTCTATCAAGATCGCCAGCACACCGATATTGAGCAGCAAAAAGACAATATTCGGATTGGTGAGCAGGGTGAGCAATGTGTCCACAAAAGTCGCCGGGATTTCATCGATCACTGCTTCCCTGGTGTTTAGAGTTATTTTCACTCCGTTTACTGTAACCTGAAAGCCATGGGTTTGTTCCAGCAGGTCGGAAATATCCGTGGCGATAAAATCGATCAGCCCTGCCTCCAGGGCTTCGCTGGCAGAAACTGCAACGGCGTTTTCGATGGTTTCTTCTGCCAGAG
>JAGUYX010000150.1 GCA_020061145.1 Anaerolineales bacterium
GTCGTTAAATGGGGGGCGGACTATCTGGGCGTGGCGGTCCTGGAAGAAGGTATTCTGCTGCGCGAAATGGGGATCACCACCCCAATCCTGGTATTGGGCGGCATATTGGGCAACCAGGTGCCGTTGTTTATTCAATACGACCTGACCCTGACGGCTTCTTCTCTGGAGAAATTGGAGCAGATCGATTTGGCAGCCCAGGCCGCCGGTATGACTGCACGGGTACACCTGAAGATCGATACTGGCATGGAACGGATAGGCGTGCATTATTACTCCGCCGAAAGCCTGCTGGAGGCCTCATTACGCTGCAAACACGTGCTGGTTGAAGGAATTTACAGTCACTTTGCCACTGCAGATGAGGCAGACTTAACCTCGGCGCGTCTCCAGCTCGAGCGATTTAATGAAGTCCTGGATTTTTATCGTAAACGCAGCCTGCCCACCCCTCTCAGGCACATGGCCAATTCCGGAGCAGTGCTGCAACTACCGGAAAGCTATTTCGATATCGTCCGCCCGGGAATTCTGTTTTATGGGGTATATCCCTCGCCGCAAGTCAGGCGCACCATCCAGGTAAAACCGGCGCTGTCCTGGAAATCCAGCGTGGTGTACTTTAAGGTGGTGCAACCTCATACCCCGGTCAGTTATGGGTGGACCTGGTCAACAGATCATTTAATCCGGGTGGTGACTGTGCCGGTGGGTTATGGGGATGGTTATTTCCGCAGCATGTCGAATAAAGCTCAGGTGTTGCTGAATGGAAAACGGTATCCGCAGATCGGGCGGGTTTGCATGGATCAGATCATGGTTAATATCGAGTGGGAAAGCGCGTACAACGGCGATGAGGTGATTCTAATCGGGGAATCCGGCGACGAATCGATCACCGTGGAAGACCTGGCGGAATGGGCCGGAACAATCCCTTACGAAATCCTGACCAATATCAATACGCGCGTGCCGCGCGTTTACCTGCCGGCGCGTGCCTGAAAGACCGGCAAATTATCACTCCGGCGTAACATCCAACCATCCATCCAAAACAACCCGGCGTGCGTAGGTATTCCAGCAAAGATCGCAGACTCGGAGCGGAACAACTACGACACAACCAAAACTATTCCGTCTACAAATAAGTTGGCTGCAGATCGCTTTGCTCAGCCTGGCGTTGCTCGGAGCAAGCGCATACGCTCTGGCGCGCCTGTGGCCGGTGACCTGGGCCTTGCAGTGGCTTGGGGTAACGGCAGGGGTAACGGGTTATTTGTTATGGGTGTCATGGAACCACCTGCCGAATAACCGCCCTGACGGGCAACAAGAATTCCTGTATCCTGATTTGGGGCTCCCCAATCTGCTCACCTACTGGCGCGGCGTGCTGATCGCGGCCACCGCCGGTTTTCTGCTTTTGCCGCGCCCGGAGGGGATCTTGCTCTGGGCGCCGGGGATCCTGTTCAGCCTGGGTGTGCTGCCGGACTATTTCGATGGTTATCTGGCGCGCTTGAGCGGCAGAGTGACCCGGCTTGGAGAAGAACTGGACGTTGCAGTGGATGGCGTGGCGGTGTTGACCGCGGTGCTGCTGGGAGTGAGCTGGGGGCAGGTGCCGCGGTGGTATCTGCTGGTCGGGCTGGCGCGTTATGCGTTCCTCTTTGGCATCTGGTTGCGGCGACGGATGGGTAAGCCGGTGTATCCCTTGCCGCCTAATCTGGGGAGACGCGCCCTGGCAGGCGCTATGATGGGCTTTAATATGGTCATGCTGTGGCCTTTATTCGGCCCGCCGAGCACGCTGTATGTAGCTTATCTGTTTGGCGTCCCCTTTCTGATCAATTTCGGTCGCGATTGGATGTCGGTCAGCGGTATATCTGTGCCACGTTTCAATTTTCCCCGGTGGCTTATCCAAACAGGAAAGACCTGGCTCCCGCTTGGTTTGCGGCTGATTGTCCTGCTGGGTATGGGTTACGCCATCTGGCTGTGGCTGCCTCGCCTGGAAAACCTGATCGCCCAATTTGCAGATCTGGGCGTGGTTTATCCCGCCTTGTTGGTGGGATTGTTATTGGCGCTGGAAGGAGTGGTGCTGGTCTGCGTTGCCCTGGGGATTATGGGACGCACCATGGGCATCCTGGGAATGTGCCTGTTAGGGTTACACCTGCGTTTCCAAAATACCCTGGCGCTTGAATTGTTGCTACCAGCGATCGCCGCGGGTTTAATCTTCTTTTTTGGCAGCGGGGGATGGTCGATGTGGGCGCCAGAAGAAGAACTGCTGCAAAGGCGCGCCGGAGAAGGACACTCCGCATGAAAACGACGTTATTACGAAAACCGGATGACTGGCGCGGGGTTGTATGGTTGCTCTGGTTGATCGGGGTGGCGCTGGCAGTTGTGTCCTTGCGCCAGGCACCATTCAGCCAGGTATTTGAGTTACTCAGCGGTCTCCATGTTTCGCAGATTTCCACCCTGGTGCTGGTCAACCTGCTTGTTCTGCTGGTTTTCGCCGGGCGATGGTGGTTGCTGGTGAAAAAGCTGGGGGGCGAGGCGTCTCTGTCTGCCATTTTCAGTTACCGCCTGATGGCGTTTGGAGTTAATTATTTCACCCCGGGGCCACAATTTGGCGGCGAACCCTTACAGGTTTTACTTTTACACCGGCGCAATAATCTTGATTATTCCCCGGCAGCAGCTTCCGTGGCGTTGGACAAACTGCTTGAACTGGCAGTGAACCTGGGATTCCTGGTTTGGGGCGGAACCCTGATCGCCAGCCAGGGATTGTTGAAAGGCCTGTCAACACCTGCCAACCTTTGGTGGGCAGTGGGATTACTGCTGTTGCCGCTGACCTACCTGGCATTACTGATGGGCGGCAAACTTCCCCTGAGCTTTATGCTAAATCTATTACCGCAAAAGTGGGTTATCCACAAATCAATCCAGCGGCTGAGCCATTTCGTAAATGCTTCCGAGAGTCAGGCAAGCCGGTTTTGTCGGCAGCAACCTTTCGCTTTTACGCTGGCAACTGCTTTGTCCCTGTTCGGTTGGGCTTTGATGATCCTGGAATTCTGGTTAAGCCTGCAATTTCTGGGTATACACGCAGGTTTCTTCCAGACAATTGCCATTCTGGTTGCCATCCGGATGGCTTTTTTATCCCCAACTCCCGCCGGCCTGGGAGTGCTGGAGATCTTCCTGACCGTTGCAGTGGCTTCTTTGGGTTTCGGTCCGGTTGCCGGGCTGGGTTTACTGGTATTAATCCGCTTCAGGGATATCTGCCTGGGGTTGATCGGTCTGCTTCTCACAGCCAGATTTTTGCCAGGCTTGCGCCCGAATACCCAGACAGACGTCGTGGTATGATATTTTTTATTTGCGTGGAGTTACCGGAATGACAGACATACAGGTGCGAAGGTTGGCGTGCGCCCGCATCCCAACCCCGGAAAGCGAATTCCAACTGTGTTTATACGGCAATGACCAGGATGAAAAAGAAAACCTGGCGCTGATTATCGGTGACGTCCAGGAGAAATCCGGCGTGCTGGTGCGCGTTCACTCGGAGTGTTTTACCGGTGATGTGCTGGGTTCACGCCGGTGCGACTGTGGCGAGCAATTGCATCGCTCGATGCAGATGATCGCCAATGCCGGGGAAGGCATTTTATTGTATTTACGTCAGGAAGGGCGTGGTATCGGATTACTGGATAAATTGCGCGCCTACAACCTGCAAGATGAGGGTTACGATACTGTAGAGGCTAATATCGCCCTGGGACATCAAGCCGATGAACGCGATTACACCATCGCGGCAGCGATCCTGTCTGATCTGGGCATCCGGTCTGTGCGCCTGCTCACCAACAACCCCGAAAAAATCAACGAGCTGACCCGGCTGGGTATCACGGTGACCGAGCGCGTCAGCCTGGATCCCACCGTCACTCCGGAAAATGCGCGCTACCTGCTGACCAAGGTCCAACGGATGAACCATCTATTGAACCCCGATATTTTGGTTTCAGAGACGGAGAAGCGCGGAAATGGATCTCATTGACCAGCTTCCTGATTTGGCCGAAAAAATTAACCTGGCAAAGCAACGCCCGCTGGTCACCCTGTGTTACGCCCAAAGCCTGGATGGCAGCATCACCGCCCGGCGGGGCAGCCCCCTGCTCTTAAGTGGGGAGGAATCATTCCGGTACGTTCATCGCCTGCGCGCTGCCTGTGATGGAATCCTGGTCGGGATCGGTACCGTGCTGGCGGATGATCCTCAGCTCACCGTCCGGCTGGTGCCTGGAAAGCATCCCCAGCCGATTATTCTGGATCGGGGGTTGCGCTTTCCAGCCTCAGCGCGGATGCTCTCCGGGCCGGGGCCGCGCCCCTGGCTGGCAACAGACACGAATTACCCCGGCGATAAACGGGATGACCTGATCAATAAGGGGGTGCAGGTGCTACCAGTGCCGGTTAATCCCGACGGGAAACTCAATTTACCCCGCTTGTTAAATGAACTTTTAGACCGGGGGATTTCCAGCCTGATGGTGGAAGGCGGAGCGCAGGTAATCACCAGCTTTATTCAGCAACGACTGGCAGATGCCCTGGTGCTGACCCTGGTTCCAGTGTATGTAGGCGGTTTACGCGCCCTGCAGGCGCCCCTTTTCGACAACCACAGCTCGCCGCCCCCACTGGATACACGCAGATTTCCCCGCCTGATCGAGGCCAATTACCAGCCCCTGGGGCAGGATCTGGTCATCACGGGTTGGCTGGTATAAGCATGGTAAGCCAGAGCCATTGGGTTTGTTTTGTTGCGCCGGGAAAAGCGGAGGTGATTTCTGAGCCACTCGCGCCACCGGAAGCGGGAGAAGTGCAGGTGCAAACCCATCTGTCAGCCATCAGCAGTGGCTCGGAATTACTGGTATATCGGGGCCAGGCTCCAACTGACCTGGCAATTGATGATACCCTCCCTGCCCTCATGGGGGATTTCACCTTTCCCATACGTTACGGTTATGCCGTAGTTGGAGAGGTCGTAGCTACAGGCGCCGGAGTGGAGCCAGGCTGGAAAGGACGGCAGGTCTTTGTCTTCCACCCACACGCCGATATTTTTAACACCCTGCCAGAAGCCTGTTATCGCATTCCGGAAAATATCTCTGCTGAAAATGCGCTGTTCTTGCCCAACATGGAGACGGCGGTCAATTTTGTGATGGACGGAAAACCGCTGATTGGAGAACGTGTGGTGGTTTTCGGCCAGGGGGTAGTGGGGTTGCTGACCACCGCGTTACTGGCAGAATTCCCATTGAGCGATCTGGTCACCCTGGATCGTTTTCCCCTGCGCCGCCAGGCTTCACTGCAACTGGGAGCAAGGGCAAGTTACGATCCCAATCAGAAAAGTGCCCTGGATGAGATTCGCCAGCGGTTCCCTTTGCCAGGAATCTACCCGGGGGCAGACCTGGTGTACGAACTTTCAGGAACGCCAGCCACCCTCAACCAGGCCATCAGCCTGACCGGATTCAACGGGCGGGTGGTGATCGGTTCGTGGTATGGACAGAAAAGCAGCCAGCTCGACCTGGGCGGGCGTTTCCACCGGGCACGCTTGCACTTGATCAGCAGCCAGGTCAGCAGCCTGGCTCCGGAATTTACCGGGCGCTGGAGCAAAGGACGTCGACTGGAGGTCGCCTGGGAAAACATACAGCGTATTCAACCGGCCAGGCTGATCAGCCACCGATTTCCACAAGAACAAGCCGCTGAGGCCTACCGGTTACTGGACGAGAAGCCGGAGGAAACCCTGCAACTCATATTAACCTACGATTGAATAAATGCTGTTTAATCGTTAACCGTAATGCTCGCAGCAGGAGACACCCATGTATACCGTTGCTGTCCGTCGCACTTTTTTCGCTCAACATTATTTGATCGGGGGGGATTGGGGGGCCGAAAACGAACTACACACGCATGCATACACACTGGAGGTGCAACTCCATGGAAACGAACTCGATCAGCACGGCTATCTGGTAGATATCACTGAGATAGAAGCCCGGCTGGACGAGCTGACCGCCAGATACCGCGACCGATCCCTCAACCAACTCCCGGAATTCGCCGAGCTCAATCCCTCACTGGAACACTTCGCCCGGATTCTGGCGCAGGCGCTCTTCGACAAAATCCAGGCTTCCAATCTAAACGGTCTGACCGTCCAATTGTGGGAGAATGACCAGGCCTGGGCAAGTTATGCGCTGGAGAGTAAGTAATCATCTTGATTCTTCAGGTTTGCAGAATTTGATGCACATCGGACTGGTAATTTACGGACGGCTTGACGGTCACAGCGGTGGTTTCTTATACGACCGGATGATCGTTCGTGAATTGGAAAACTTTGGTCATAAGGTCAGTGTGGTGGAGTTACCATGGCGAAGATATGGTCGTGGTTTGCTGGATAACCTGGATGAAGGCCTGGCAAGCAGGCTCGCCAGCCACAAATGGGATATCCTGGTTGAAGATGAGCTGGCTCATCCATCTTTGATCCGCACCAACCGGCGCCTGCGAAAACTCACCCGGCAGAGATTTCCGATAATTTCCCTGGTCCATTTACTGCATAGCAGCAGCCAGCCCTGGTATACCTGGCAAAAAAAGCTATTCCGGCAGGTGGAAAAGCGGTATTTGCGCAGCCTGGACGCCGGCATTTTTGTCAGCCAGTACAACTGGCATCTTGCCGAACGACTGGCTGGAAAACAGTTGCCGGGGCTGGTTGCTTATCCCGCCGGCAATCACCTGACGCCCTCCCTGAACCAGGAGGATATACGCCGCCGGGCGAAACAAACCCGGCCTCTGCAGATCATTTACCTGGGCAGTGTGATCCGCCGAAAAGGATTGCATACCCTTCTGGAGGCTTTAGCTGGTATGGAATCAGGGGAATGGCATTTAAAGGTGATCGGCAGCCTGGTAGATGAGCCGGCTTACGCCCAACAACTGCAGGTGCAAACCCAACGAGCTGGTCTGACTGACCGGACCGAATTTCTGGGCAGGATTGAACACCCGCAAGCAGGTCAGCACCTGGAGCAGGGCGACGTACTGGTGATACCCTCCTACGCGGAGGGCTACTCCATCGCCTGCCTGGAAGGTATGGCGTGCGGCCTGCCGGTGATCACCACCTCCACCAGCGGGGCGGTCGAGCTGATCGATCCTGGTGAAAACGGCTATCTATTAGAACCGGGAGACAGCCAGGTTCTGCGCCAATATCTGCACATGCTGGCGAAAGATCGTAGAGTATTGGAACAGTTGAGCCTGGCAGCCCGCCGCACCTGGGAAAATCACCCCACCTGGGCAGGTACCGCTCGGAAAATCGAGGCTTTTTTACAGGAACAGGTTCAAGGAATTTCTGCCAAAAAACATCCAATTGAGTGACTTTACGCGTACATATGGGTTAAGCATTTCAGAATTCATGTGGTCCAGCATACAAAGGAAGGAGATTTTATGAGCCGTTCTACCCTCAACTGGTTGATAAGCATCCTGACGGTTACCACAGCAGCCATTCACCTGATCCTGGCGGTATTAGATGAAAACTTTCGGATTCTATTTACGTTAAACGGAATCGGTTATCTAATTCTTTTATGGGCGCTGCTCCGCCCGCCTGCTTTCCTGGAGGCGCGGCAATCTCTGATGCATGCAGCTTTCATTCTGTTTACCGCGGTTACATTTATCGGATATTTTGTGGTAAATGGGCTGGCGCTTTTTGATCCCGGGCATACCCTTGACCTGGTGGATAAAACTGTCGAGTTGATCCTGATTGGAGCGTTGATCATACGGATGCGTCAGGTTTAAACAGGAAATAACCTCTCTTTGTTGGATCATTATCAAGCCTATCAATAGCCCATCCCCTTTTTCCAAACTTATGGAAGGGGGATGAGGTTTTTTTTACATGATGGCTGATTCCATCCGATAAAACATCGCGCTATAATTGCGGGTATTGATGACTACCCGGAACTCCACTTTGAATAAGGAAATGAACGTAACCAGCGGCGCTCCAGCAGCCGATTTTTTTCGCTATCTGACGGCAAAACGACCGATCGATGATCGCTCGCTCAACCGGCACGTTTATGGGTTACTCGCCCGGCAACTGGCGAAAGCCTCCGTTACCCGTACATTTAATTTTCTCGAGCTGGGAGCCGGTTGCGGCGCAATGCTCACCCGGCTGATCGAATGGGGATTGTTGCGTAACGCCCGGTATACCGCTCTGGATGCCCATCCCAACTTCATCATCCACACAGACCGGTATTTGCAAGCCTGGGCTGATAGCTGGGACTATCGTTACGAGCGCACCGGCGATATAACCCGTAAGCTTAGCCGCCAGGGAATGGAAGTTGATTTGGAGTTGGTGCAACAATCCCTGGGAGAATTTTTGACTACAGCGGAACCCGCGAACCGGGATGTGGTGCTGGCGCATGCCTTTCTGGATCTGGTCAGCCTGGAAATTACCCTGCCCCAGATCGTGCAACTGGCCGAACCGGGGGGATTCTTGTATTTCACCCTCAATTTCGATGGAGTTACAGCCTTTGAGCCGCCAATTAACCCTGCCCTTGATCGCCAGATCGAGGCGTTATATCACGCCAGCATGGATGAACGCAAAATCGATGCTAAACCGTCAGGCGATAGCCGCACGGGACGCCATTTGTTGAGCCAATTGTCCAGAATGAAAATTCCACTGCAAGCGGCGGGTAGCTCGGATTGGGTAATTTACCCCCCGGCTGAGGGATATGCCGAGGATGAAATTTTCTTCCTGTGCTATATCCTGGGCACTCTCGAAATAGCGCTCAAAGGTCACCCGGAATTAGATCCCCAGGCTTTCGAGCACTGGCTGGAAGAACGGCGCAAGCAAGTGACTGAAAACCAGTTGATTTACGTGGCCCACCAGATGGATGTTCTGGCACAGCGACCAGGCACGCCGGGTAGGGTACAATCTACACCGGATGAATAAAATGAAATT
Organism: Anaerolineales bacterium; assembly: GCA_020061145.1. GTDB lineage: Bacteria > Chloroflexota > Anaerolineae > Anaerolineales > DRKV01 > JAGUYX01. The sequence continues at coordinate 8,882 of JAGUYX010000150.1, forward strand.
ATCCAGTTTACAGTTAACCGGATTTCGCAATCTACCGGGGAGGATAAGTTGAAGTTTTCGATCCAGCGTTATCTCACATTATTGGTGCCGGCGACCCTGATTATCCTGGCTGACCAGGCAAGTAAAGAAATCATCCGTCGTAGCCTGCAGTTCGAAGAAACCTGGGTGCCCTGGGAATGGCTGGCGCCATATGCACGCCTGGTGCACTGGCGTAATTTTGGTGCGGCTTTTGGCATGTTTCAAAATGGCAATGTGATCCTGGCTACCCTGGCGGCAGTGGTGGCGGTGATGATCATTTATTATTACCCGCGGGTTGCTCCGGAAGATCGCCTGCTCCGGCTGGCGCTGAGTTTGCAGCTCGGAGGAGCAGTCGGGAATTTGATCGACCGCCTGATCCAAGGGTACGTGACCGATTTCATTTCCGTGGGCACTTTTCCAGTGTTTAACATCGCCGATGCCAGCATATCCATCGGCGCGGTGTTGTTGGTGATCAGCGTATGGTTCAAAGAAAAAGCAGAGTCTCAAAAACCGGATGAGGAACACCACCAGCAATCCGTGTACCCGCCAGCTGCCGGAGTGGGAGCAGGGATGAACCAGGAGGAAGGCGGCGATGATTGAACGGCAGTTCGTCTTCGAATACCAGGAAGACGGACCGCAACGGCTGGATAAATTTCTGGTGCAGAACTTTCCGGAACTGTCACGCTCCCGATTACAAAACCTGATTCGTGATGGGTTCGTGCTGGTCAACCAGTTGCCAGCCCGGAAAAGCGGGCAAATACTGGAATCTGGTATGACCATACGGGTGGATTTTCCTGAACCTGAGCCAACCGAAATGATCCCCGAACCAATCACCCTGGATGTAATTTTTGAGAACGAACGTGTGCTGGTCGTGAATAAACCCGCCGGGATGGTGGTTCATCCAGCCGCGGGACATGCCAGCGGCACCCTGGTGCATGCTGTTCTGGCACATGCACCGGAAATGCAGGGGCTGGCGGGAGAAAAACGACCCGGGGTGGTACACCGTCTCGACAAAGAAACCTCCGGATTGATTTTACTGGCCAAGGATGACCAGGCACATCGCTGGCTGCAGGAGCAATTTCACCTGCGGAAAGTGAAAAAAACTTACCTGGCGCTGGTCGATGGTCGACCACCAACTCCCTCCGGGCGGGTTGAAGCGCCTATCGGGCGAGACCCGGCGCAGCGCAAAAAGATGGCGGTCGTGACATCCGGGCGCGCTGCAATCAGCGAATATTTCACCCTGGCAAGTTTTGCGCAGCATACCTTGCTGGAGGTTCATCCGCTGACCGGGCGCACCCATCAGATCCGGGTGCACCTGGCTTTTTTAAAGTGCCCGGTTGCCGGGGATACTGTATATGGAAAACGGCATCCGAGCATCCCTCTCGGAAGATTTTTTCTGCATGCCTGGAAGCTGGCGATTACGCTGCCCGGCGAAACCCAACCGCGCAGTTTCGAAGCACCGCTTCCGGACGACCTGGCAATTTTGCTGGCAGAATTAAAGCCGCTTGCTGAAACCTGAAGAAGACTGGAGAAATCATGGATATCGTTGACCTGCGTTCCGATACTGTTACCCTGCCAACGCCCGCCATGCGGGAAGCCATGGCGCACGCTGAGTTAGGAGACGATGTTTACCGTGAAGACCCTACCGTCAACCGACTGGAGGGGATCGCCGCGGATCTGGTGGGAAAAGAAGCTGCCCTTTTCGTACCTTCGGGCACGATGGGAAACCTGGCAGCCATCCTGGCGCATTGTCAGCGCGGGGATGAAGTGATCCTGGGGCACCTCTCGCATACATTTCTTTACGAAGCAGGCGGGATTTCAGCGCTGGGCGGCGTCCACTCGCACCAGCTTTACAACCAGCCCGACGGCAGCTTGCTGCTGGAAGATATTCATAACGCCATCCGCCCACAAGATATCCACCACCCTTCCAGCCGCCTGTTATGCCTGGAAAACACGCATAATCGCTGCGGTGGAGCCGCATTGAGTCTGGAATACACCCGCCAGGCAAGCGAACTGGCTCACACCCATGGACTGAGCGTGCATCTGGATGGGGCGCGCATTTTTAATGCCGCAGCCGCGCTCGAGGTAGAAGCCAGAGAGCTGGTCGCTCCGGTTGATTCGGTTACTTTCTGCCTGAGTAAAGGTTTATGCGCCCCGGTTGGCTCACTGCTATGCGGTACCGGTGCATTTATCGAGAGCGCCCGGCGCATCCGCAAACAACTCGGTGGGGGCATGCGCCAGGCAGGCGTGCTGGCGGCAGCGGGAATCATTGGCTTGAAAGAAATAGCCCCACGCCTGAAAGAAGATCACCAGCGGGCGCAATTTCTCGCCCAAAAACTGCGCCTCATCCCCCAGTTGGTACTGGATGAAGGCACGCCGCACACCAATATGGTGTATGTGGCGCTGCGCCCGGACGTCCCACTGGACGCTGACCGGTTGGCGCAGGAATTACGCCAGCACGGCGTAATGGTTGGGGTGGTGGGAGCGCGTCGTTTTCGACTGGTGACCCATTACTGGATCGACGATGTGGCGTTAGAACGGGCAGCTCAGGCGTTTGCCGAGGGGATGAATAACTTATTGGAGTGAATGCAGAAAGCATAGATTAAGGCAGCAGCGTGCTGGTGCAGAATTTCACAGCCAGAGGTGTGGTGAATCAGGCTATGATAAAATTAGTCCTGCACCCGGGCAACTGTCTGACAAATCCAATCAATACTGGATTTTCCAACACAGGTTTTACCAAACAGAAATACCCGGGTCATTTCATCGTTTAAGCGAATAGACGTTGATTATTAATCGAGTGATTTCATTCTGTTCGAAAAAGATTCCGTCCCTGGATTTCTGGATCAATTTTTGTTGAATATCCCTCGTGCAAGGGAAAGATTTTGACCCCGCATTTACCTGCAAAGAGAGAGACGATGAGTGAATTTATCACCCTGGAGCAAATCGACCAGATCACAGAGCTGATACGCGGCAAGATCAAAATCCAACCTGAAATCGGATTGATCCTGGGCTCCGGATTGGGGAGCCTGGCGGAAGCGGTTGAAGAAGCGGTGATCATCCCCTACGCAGATATTCCCACCTGGCCGGTTTCAACCGTAGTTGGCCATGCTGGCAGGCTGGTGATCGGAAGGCTGGAAAATAAGCCGGTTTTCGTGATGCAGGGGCGCATACATTATTATGAGGGTTACAAAATCACCACCATTGGTTTACCGGTGCGGGTGATGCAACGCCTGGGTATACACAGCCTGATCGTCACCAACGCTGCCGGGGCAGTTCACCCCGATTATGTACCCGGCGATTTGATGTTGATTATCGATCATGTCAATCTGCCGGGAATGTCCGGTCTGAACCCGCTGTATGGACCTAATCTGGATGATCTCGGGCCACGCTTTCCGGATATGAGCCAGGCCTACGACCGTAAATACCAGCAATTCGCCCGCCAGGCTGCCCAGGAAGCCGGCGTTGAACTACGTGAAGGCGTTTACGTATTTCTCTCGGGACCATCGTTTGAATCCCCGGCGGATTTACGTTTTTTACGCACCATTGGAGCAGACGCAGTGGGCATGTCCACCGTTCCTGAAACAATCGTTGCCCGGCATGGCGGTACGCGTGTGTTGGGTATCTCCGGGATTAGCAACAAAGCCAATCTGGACGGAAATACGCCTACCAGCCATGAAGAAGTTCTGGAAGCCGGTCAGGTAATCGTTCCCAAGCTAACCGCGGTTATCCGTGGCGTTTTGCGCCGGATGTGATCGCGTTGTGCCTATGCTGACGTAACCATGGAAGTCGAAGAAGCGTTACGTTTTTTCAAACTTTATGAAGTCTGGATTTATCTTATCCTGGGTTTGGGAGGAGCCTATTTCACCATCAAATTCATTCGCGCCTGGGATGAATTGCGCCAATCCTCATTTGGTCTGGAAAGGGAGAGCGCCCAGGGACGTTTGAACCGGGCTGCCAGTGTGCTGGTTTTGATTGTGTTTGCTGCCATAACTGAGTTTGCCCTGGTGTCTTTCGCCATCCCCGCGATCCCTGGCGCAAACCCCCTGCTGACACCGACGCTGGATCTGCTGGCAACCCCCACAGTAACCCTGGAGCCAGGGGGCGCGCCCGACGCAGCCTTGATTCCGGAGCCAGACTCCGGTAACGAACAGGCCGAAACCCAATCGACCTGCATTCCCGGACAGGTGATGCTCACCGAACCACAAGATGGCAGCACCGTGGAAGGGATTGTGGCCATTGTAGGCTCGGCAAATATCCCCAACCTGGGATATTATAAATTCGAAATGGCCAGACCCAACGAATCGAACTGGCTTTCGATTGAAGCACGGAATAACCCGGTAGTCGACGGGGAACTAGGCAACTGGAATACCACCCGCCTGGACCCTGGCGTTTACCTGTTGCGGCTGGTTGTCACCGATAACCAGGGGCAGGCTCTGCCGCCTTGTATGGTCCAGGTGAATGTCGTACCAGAGCAAAATCCATGATCGGGGAATAACCCTATGCCTGAAATTGAAATCCGCCCTGCCATTTCCGATGATATCCCTCGGCTGATCCAGATAGATCATGGTTATACTTCCGATTATGTCTGGCAAATGGATATCCAGGCGGAAGAAAACCAGGTGATGGTCTCCTTTCGCGAATTGCGCCTGCCGCGTTCGGTGCGAGTGGAGTATCCACGCCCGGTACAGACTCTGGCGGATGACTGGACTGATCGCTCAGCGGTATTGATTGCGCGCCTGGGGGATCAACCAGCAGGGTACATATGCCTGATGAAAGACCTAACCCCGGTGACGATCTGGATCACTGACCTGGTGGTAGAAAGGCGTTATCGCCGCCAGGGGATCGGCAGCGCCCTGGTGCTGGCTGCCCAAAACTGGGCGCGCAAACAGGGTGTGTCTCGCCTGGTACTGGAAATGCAACCCAAAAACCATGCTGCCATCCGCATGGCTGAAAAATTGGGTTTCACTTTTTGCGGATATAACGATCGATATTACGCCAACCACGATATTGCATTATTCTTTGGTAAGCCTTTACATTAGATCGGTACGTTAACATCTGTATGTTAGAATTTTTCATCCGTAGCCTGCAAACTATAAACCAGTTCCTCAGCGCAGGGATAGCGATTACCGCCCTGTCGTTGTTACTTTACGCGTTAACCTTCAATCTGCGTGATCGGGTGGCCCGCTCCTTTGCCACTATACTGGGTTGTGTCACCGTGGTTTTCGCAGGTGAAGCGCTGAGCACTGTGGTCGCCACGCCTGCCGAAATTGACCTCTGGTTACATTTTCAATGGATCGGGATCACTATGCTACCGGCTGCCTATTTCCACGCCTCGGACGCCTTGCTGGAAACCACGGGCAAACCGTCCCGCGGCCGCCGGAGAATGGTGGTGCGCCTGTCGTACCTGGTTTCGCTGGCTTTTCTGGCAAGTCTTCTGCCTGGATTGCTGGTCGGCCCGGTGGTGATTGGCGATGGACCTGCGCCACACCTGGCGCACACTCCTCTCACCTGGGTCTTCACCGTTTATTACATCGGGTTAATCTTCTGGGCGTGGGTCAATTTTGGGCGTGCCTATATACGCACTTTCACCAGTACGGGTAGACGGCGGCTGATCTACCTGATGGCTGGTGCAACTGCTCCGGCGTTAGGTTCCTATCCATATTTGCTGCTGGGAGCCACGCTGGCAGCGCAAACACCGTTCCTGTTCTGGCTGGCGGTGGTCATCAGTAATGTGCTGGTCACGGTGCTGTTGATCGTGATGGCCTATGCCATGGCCTTTTTCGGTGTACCCTGGCCCGATCGAGTGGTCAAATCCCGCCTGTTCCGCTGGTTGCTGCGGGGCACAGTGACAGCCACATCCGTTCTGGCAATCACAACGCTGGTGCGGAGAACCGGGGAGATCTACGGTCTTCCTTACAGCGCCGCCGTGCCGATCAGTATGGTGGGGACGATTTTATTAATCCAATTGCTGATCACCCTTTCAGCGCCTTATTTGGAACGCTGGATTTTACGCAGCGGTGATTATGGCGATGTTCAGGCGATCCAGGAGCTGGAAAACCGCCTGCTGACGACCAATGATCTGCGCCAGTTTCTGGAAGCGGTGCTGGCAGCTGTATGTGACCGTCTGCAATCACCGGCCGCCTTTGCTGCAACACTGGGCCCACAAGGGCTGGAAATGGTCGTCACGGTCGGTGAGCGGGAACGGATGCGCGCCCCATTGATTGCGGAAGAATTGCTCCAGGTGTTAGATGCTCCACCGGAACACCAGGATCTCTTCACCTGGGGACCATACTGGCTGGTGCCACTTTTTGCGGAGGTTAACGAAGAACGCCAGCTTTTGGGATTGATGGGCGCATTTCGCAATGAAGAAACACCCCTGCTGCAGGACCAGCTGGATGCGCTGGAGGTTCTTGGGGAGCGCGCCAGCCTGGCCTTGCGAGATCAGGTTTTACAACGGCAAATCTTCAGCTCGGTGCAACAACTTGCGCCAAACATGGATATGATCCAGCGCCTGCGGGCTGCAGCGCGTTATGATGGCGTTCAGGTGTTGACCGCCCCAGATGCGCAAACCGAAACGGAAGAGATCACTCAGTGGACGCGTGACGCACTCAGCCATTACTGGGGAGGACCAAAATTGACGGAAAGCCCGTTATTGCACCTGAAGATCGTCCAACGGGCGATAAAGAATGGTGAAAGTCCCACCAACGCGCTGCGTACCACACTGCGCCAGGCGATCGATCAGGTGCGACCTCAGGGAGAAAGACGCTTTACAGGGGAATGGATTTTGTATAACATTTTAGAGATGAAATTTCTGGAAGGGCGCAAGGTGAGGGAGATCGCGATCCGGCTGGCGATGTCGGAGGCGGATTTTTATCGCAAACAGCGGATCGCCATAGAAGAGGTATCAAAAATCATCGTTGAGATGGAACAACAGGCTATGGCGGAGGAGCTTGATTACCATCCATGAGTATACCTACCAGAGAAGAAGAGGTGTAATTAGCGGTGAATAAACAAAAAATGGTATCGGCAAAACCAGCCCCGCCGGCATTGGACGAGGGTTGGTGGTCTTCGCTCCTATCTGAAGATGAGCGCGAAGGCGTCAAGACGGTGACTGCGCGAGAAAAAACTCGTCCAGCACCTGAATCCAGAGGAAAGGATCTCGATTGGGAAGCGATCCTGACCATCTTCGAGAACGACCAGATTGTGGAGGCGCAGGTCATCGGTTATAACCAGGGGGGGCTGCTGGTTGAAAATGAGACTTTGCAAGGATTTGTCCCTATTTCCCATCTGATCGAAAACATCTGCGATGATCCCGCTTTACCCGGAGGGCAAACCCAACTTACCGATGCGCCATTCGAGCTGCTGAAGTCCTATCTGAGCGGCTACGTAGGAGAATGGTTAAGCCTGAAGGTAATCGAGTGCGACCCGGAGCGAGGCCGAATTGTTCTTTCTGAGCGCGCCGCCCTGGCAGAACCCGGGCGACGCAACCAGTTACTGGAAACGCTGGTGCCGGGCGATCGGGTGTGCGGTACGGTTACCAATATTACCGAATTTGGGGTATTCGTCGATCTCGGAGGGCTGGAAGGATTGATCCATATATCCGAGCTATCCTGGGGGCGCGTGCGCCATCCGGCGGACGTCCTGGAACTGGGGCAGGCGATCGACGTTCAGGTGTTGCAGGCAGACCGGGAGCGCAACCGCGTGGCGCTCAGCCTGAAACGCCTGGCGCCCAATCCGTGGGCATCCGCGGAGCAACGCTACCAGATCGGACAGGTGGTGACGGTCAGGATTACCAGCGTCGTCTCCTACGGCGCGTTTGCCCGGGTGGAAGAAGGGCTGGATGGTTTGATCCACTGTTCGGAGATGGCCCCGCCCGGCGTTAAGGTTATTCCCTGGCAGGTGTTGAAAGAAGGACAATTCGTACAGGCGCGCGTGGTGCATATCGATGCTACACGGCAGCGCCTGGGCTTGAGCCTGAACCTGGAAGATTAATGAAGACGGGCTGGTTGCTCGTTTATGGGATTCTGATCGGGCTGTTGGCGGGGGGTCTGGTGTATGTCAGCACGCGTCCGCCCCGCGGCACGCCGGTCACACTTTCTCCGGCTCCGACAGCCGCTCCCCTGATGGTGCATGTCAGCGGCGCAGTGCTGCAACCGGGTATGTATGCGCTCCCGCCGGGCAGCCGGGTGAGGGATGCTGTTCAAATTAGCGGAGGGTTCACGGGAGATGCTGATGCAGGAGCGATTAACCTGGCAGCCCTGGTCCAGGACGGCCAAAAAATCCAGATACCCTCAAAAGTCAAGGATACACCCGTTCCTCCTGCCGCTTCCAACCCGGTCGCCACGCCTGCCAGTGGGAAAATCAACCTGAACACCGCTTCTCAGGCGGAGCTGGAAAGCCTGCCACGGATCGGGCCGGCCCTCGCCGAGCGGATTATCGCTTACCGCACGGAACATGGTCCATTTGCCAGCCTCGAAGCGATTATGGAGGTGGTGGGCATCGGCGAGGGGATCTACGCCGCCATTAAAGATTTGATCACCCTGGACGCCCCCTGACTCGCATGGCGAAGAAAAAAAACACCCGACCTTCACAGAGTTCCTCCACCAGCGCCTTCGGCTCGCCCGGGCGTTCGAACCATGA
>JAGUYX010000191.1 GCA_020061145.1 Anaerolineales bacterium
GGGAACCGCATGCGGGTTGGCGCTGTTTGGGCCGGCTGCAACAATTGGGTTGAAGGGCAGCTCCGGGCTGGAGCCAAAACGAATGAGATTGAGCGTCAAAGCGGCGGTTATCTCCTTTTCAGACCGCCCGATCCTGATCTCTGGGAGGGTGGCGGTCAGGGCTTGCTGGGCGATTTGAACCGCCCGGTGCATGTCCTCCAGTTCAGCAGCATCCTTTACCATGCGCAATCGTGAAATTATTCCCTCTGCAGATACAAACCCGGCATCATGCGCGGCGTCTTCGAGCAACCTGAGTTCCAGGAAGCGGAAACGGGTTGGCTCCAATCCCACCCTGGCGGAGATTAAACGGGTTGCCAGAGCGCCTTGTTTGAAAGCTGCAGGCCAGCCGCCCGGGTTTTCCCCATAGCCAATCGTCTGCAATTCCAGAGGATAAACGTGCGTTTTACCGATTTCAAAATCTGGCAGAATTAACACGGCAGGCAAATGGGGACGAAAGATACCCACTACCGGTCTTTCGCTCAGATGAAAATCCAGACCGGTAAAATATGTCAGGCTGGGTCCGGCATTCAAGACCAGTGCATCTAATCTTGCCCGCTGCAGTTCATCTGCCAGGCGGGCATGGCGTTCACGCAGAATAGTAGAGAACTCTTCTTTCAACTCCATGGTGATTGGCTGCCTCCCTGGTTTGGTTTTCGGTTTCTTCGACTGGATAAATTATAGCCAGATAAAGCATTGCAAGCCAGAGAACCTGTCGATTATTCGTTGAAGATTCCAGGTATCCTCTGGTTTTTGATAAATTGAAAGGATTTTGCATCGGAAAAGGGAGTGCATTGCGTAAGGATAAATGTATTTCGCTACGCCAACCGGGGATCAGGAAGAAGATCGCATATGCATGCTTCGCGAGGTAAGAAGTAACTCTGTCAGCGCGTCTGATTCGATTGACCAAGCCTGCGAAATATGTTGATTTCTGAGCCTGGCTGAACTTTCCAGTACCCACGTAAGAATTATCCTTGACCCGTGAGTGGACACTTAAGTTATTTTCCATACGATTAGAAAAGGCGTTCGCAAGGTTGACAGGGCAGGATGGCATGGTTATGATCAGCGGTTGACCAGAATATCCGCATTTGGTCGCGCTCGTTCATCCAGAATTACTTTTCCGCATTTACCTGACGACACCGCCAGTACAGAAGTTTGATAGGAGACACCTCGTATATTTGAAGTACGAAATAGAGCTACCCCTGATATGATCCCGCGAGTTTTCGTGGGCCTTGGAGGAAGGAGACAATTAATGTATATGCTCATTCAGTTGTTGAAAAATTATTTCACAACCAGCCGGGTTGCGATTTTGATGCTGGTGGTGTTCCTGGTAAGTGCCTGCGCTCCTGCAGCAACCCCGGCTCCAGCCACGCCAACACCGGAGCCCGAAGCGCAATTTCAGGGAGTCTTACGCGTGGCACTGCAACCTATCGTTCAGACGGATCCTGCGTTTATTTCATCCGATTCAGAGGTGTTGGTAGCCAATCATGTTTATGATTATCTGGTAGATATCGATCAGGCTAATAACATTATTCCCCGTCTGGCGCGTGATTGGGAAATCAGCCCGGATGGAAAAACCTATACCTTCTTCCTCGAAGAAGGCGTGACTTTCCACGACGGGTCTCCCTTTACTGCAGAAGACGTGGTCTGGACATATGATCGACTGCGAGATCCGGCTGCGGAGCTGCCCACCAGTACTTTATATGCCAATATCAGCGAGGTCACCGCAGAAGGGGATAACACGGTTATTTTTACTCTGCTTGAACCCAACCCCTTCTTTTTGTATGACCTCAGCGACAACCATGCATTGATCCTGGATTCCGGAACAGAAGATCCCTCCACCAGCTTCAACGGCACCGGGCCGTTCAAAGTGGTGAACTATATTCCTGAAGATCGCATTGTCCTGGAAGCCAACCCGGATTACTTTATGGAAGGTTTGCCCAAATTAAGCAGCATTGAGATCATTTTCTTCAACGATGAAACTGCGGCTGTAGATGCCTTGCGCAGCGGGCAAATCGATCTGGTCATGCGCATGTCCATTCCATTGTTTGAAAGTCTTCAAGACGTTTCCGGTATCACTACCCTGGATATACCGACCAATGGATTCGACCTGATCCGGCTGCGTGCAGATCGAGCACCAGGCAATGACCCGCGTGTAGTCCAGGCTTTTAAGCTGGCAACCGATCGCGAGGCCATTTTCCAGCTGGTTCAACAGGGATATGGTGCGCTCGGGTACGATACTCCCATCGGGCCTTTATACACGCAGTATTTCAACGCTGAATTTACACCACCTCAACGAGATATCGAACAGGCGCGCCAGTTATTGGCTGACGCAGGATATGCGGATGGGCTGGAAATGACCCTGCATGTACCGGATAGCGGTGGTCGCCCTGACCTGGCGGTCGTCCTGCAAAATCAGTGGGCTGAAGCCGGGATCAATGTCGAAGTCGCCGTGGAGCCCGAAAGCGTGTATTACGGCGAGGATGGCTGGCTGGAAGTCGATCTGGGAATTACCGGTTGGGGCTCACGTCCATATCCTCAATTTTATCTGGATGTTATGCTGACCTGTGATGCGATCTGGAACGAAGCGCATTACTGCAATGAAGAATTCGATCAACTGGTCGAAGTAGCCGGAACGACACTGGACGAAGCTGAGCGGGTGCAGGCATACAATGAAATTCAACGAATTCTGGCTGACAGTGGGCCAATCATCATCCCTTATTTCTTTGCCCAGGTAGCGGCGGTTACCGATCAATTCGATAATTTCGAATTGAAAGCCTTTGCCGGACGGACGGATTTTCGTCAGGTCACCTCCTCACCCTGAGCGATTATGGCCCGTACGCCAGCAAATGGGGAACCCCCAATGGAACATGGCGCTACCCCTTACCAGGGGTGGCGCCTGTACCATATCCTTCGGGAGTTATATCGCAAGCCGGCCTCTGGGCTGGGAACCTCCCTGACGATAATTTTTGTTTTTCTCGCCATTTTTGGCCCCTTGTTCACCCCTTATGGAGTTAATGAACAAATCGTTACCAGCGCGCGCTCCGCGCCATCCGCTGAACACTGGTTTGGCACCGATAACCTTGGACGGGATGTTTTCAGCCGGGTGGTGCTGGGTGCGCGTGAAGTGCTGGTGCTGGCCGGTGGGGGGACCTTGCTGGCAGTGCTTACCGGAACCGCAATCGGGTTATTGAGTGGTTTCCTGGGCGGCTGGTTTGATGAATTGGTGATGCGTTTTTTTGATAGTCTACTGGCAATCCCGGCGCTGCTGATGGCATTATTGTTATTGGGTACGTTCGGTCCGGCGCGCTGGAGTGTGGCGCTGGTGATTTTGATTGTCTACACCCCAATTGTCGCCCGGGTTGTACGCAGTGTGGTGCTGGGCGTGAAGGTAAAAGCATTTGTTGAGGCCTCCCGTTTACAGGGGGAAGGGCTGGGGTGGATCTTGTTTCGCGAAATCCTGCCTTCAGTATTGCCCGCGCTTGCCGTTGAGGCTGCCTTGCGTTTTTCGTATGCCATATTTTTAGTGGCTTCCCTGGGTTTTTTGGGTGTGGGAGTTCAGCCGCCCAGCCCCAATTGGGGTTTGATGGTCAAAGAAGCGCGTACTTATGTCAGCCAGCTACCCTGGACGATGTATTTTCCCGTCGGGGCGATTTCTCTGCTGGTGATCGGCGTTAACTTGATGGCGGATGGCCTCCAGCGTGTGCTTCGCACGGGCAGGTAATGCAATGATCATGGATAAATTGCCTGATCCAGCAGGATCCTACCCCGAACCTCTACTTAAAATCGATCATCTCTCTGTCGAATACCGCACAAATGGCCAGTGGCTGAATGCAGTGCGAGATTTTTCATTGGAGGTCAGGGCAGGTGAAACCTTTGGGTTGGTTGGCGAAAGCGGTTCGGGGAAGACTACAGTAGTTCTGGCGTTGATGGGTGTTCTGGCGAAAAACGCGCGTATCCCCCAGGGACGAATCTTACTTGGGGGCAGAGACTTGCTTACCTTCAGCAAATCGGAGATGCGCAAAGTCTGGGGGAAAGCAATCACGCTGGTGCCCCAGGATCCGCTTTCTGCGCTGAACCCTTCCTTGAAGGTCGGAGAGCAGCTCGCTGAACCGCTGCGATTGCATATGGGATTGACGCGCCTGGGAGCACAACAACGGGCGGCTGAGCTGTTGGATATGGTTCATATCGCGGATCCAGCTCGGGTTTTGGACAGTTACCCTCACCAGATCAGTGGGGGAATGCAGCAGCGCGTGATGATTGCCATGGCCTTGAGTACCGAGCCCGAATTGCTTGTCCTGGATGAGCCAACCACCAGCCTGGATGTCACCACCCAGGCGGTTGTGCTGGACCTCGTGCGCGAGCTGATCCGGGGCAAAAACACTGCGGTTTTATACGTCACCCATAATTTGGGGGTAGTGGCGCAAATCTGTGACCAGGTGGTGGTATTGTATGCCGGTGAGCAAGTCGAGACTGCACCTACCCAGCCCTTATATGATAAGCCCCTGCATCCATATACCCGGGGATTATTGGATAGTGTCCCACGCCTCGGGGAGAATAAGACTCAGGTGCGCTTACGGGCGATTCAAGGACAAATCCCTCCTCTGGGTGAGCGA
>JAGUYX010000164.1 GCA_020061145.1 Anaerolineales bacterium
AAATCCGGTGGGTTGCCGCCTTCGATACGCGTGGTGAGCACTGCATTCAGATCGCGTGTGCCTTCATATTCAACCGTGATGCCGGTCTCTGCCTCGAAAGGCGCAATCATTGCCCGGAAGTTATCCAGCTCATCCCCGCCCCAAACCGCTAAAACACTGACCGATCCGCCCACCTGACCATCCGTGGGCGGTTCTGTCTCTTCGGGTGTGGGTGATGCGGCTGGCTGGCAGGCAGCAAGTACAAAAGCCAGGATGGTAAAGCAAGCAAGTAATAAACGAAGTTTTCGGTTATACATGATAAGCCTCCATGAAATTCCGCGAAATCGTGTGAATAAAGTGATTGGGTTGAATCAAAATTACCTGTCCTGTATGCATTAGAACTTTCCTTCCTGCACCTCCTTTTCAAGTGGCAGCGTATAGACGATTTAGTTTTGCATCAGGGTGATCACCAGGAGGTATGCACACAGGAAGGGCGGTGCTATCTCTTGTGCCAATCTACTTCTCCTCCTGGCAGGCGGAGTACATCCACCGGTGGCGCGTACGACCCGCATACACACACAATCTATGTGCGGATATGCCTCCTTACCTTAGTACAGGAATCTGGTTGGGTCTATATATCGGGATATAGATCGATGATATAAATTCGGATATAAATTTTCTATATCCTGCTCAGGCTTTGGTCTGCGCATGTGCTTTGATCAGTCTGCCCACCAGCAACCCGCCCAGAATGGCGCATCCATCCGTTGTCAGATGGTGAGATGCATTGGCGTCAAACAGCACCTGATAATTGCCTGGATAATCTTCATCCCCCAGCCAGGCGACGACCACAGCCGATAAATGAGGTAGAGCCGGAAACAAAAAGGCAGTATCTCCCAGAGCGATTGGTTTTCCCCCACAGGTTATAGCTGCCCTGGTGAATACAAGATGGGTCTCGCCGAAAGTCTTATACAATGGATCTCCGGTATAACTCTGAAAGGCGCGCGAATAAAACCGGCCATCCGGCAGGTCGGAAAAACTGATCCACTGATGGACCGGTGGAGCGCCATTGCTGAGAGTCAGGTAATATGCCAGCAATGCCTGTTCAACGACCCCCAGGGGTTTTCGCTCCGGCAATATGAAAGCTACGAATTCCGGATATTGGATTTCTACTGGTTGACCCCAATAAAATAATGAAAAGGTTCCGAGGAGTTTGTGTGTCAACTCCTCGGAACCACTTCGCGCTTCAAAAGATATCCCCAATCTCCGGGCGATTGATTCAGGAGATTGCAACGCCAGGTTCCGGCGTAAATTGTCCAGATGGGCGGCAAGCCCCAGTTTTAGCTCTTCCATGCTCAGGCAGGGAGTGGCAACGCGCCGGTCGCTAACAGACTTTCAGACGCCAGGCCTGCCTCAGTGACGATACGGGGAACGATCTCTTCCCATCCCACCGCCATCAGGTGAATCCCATGAATGCCCTGTTTCTTTTTGATCTGCTCAATTAATTCCAGGGCAATCTGCACGCCTTCTTCCGCGGCGCCTTCACCTGCCATTTCCATGCGCTTCAGCACACTATCTGGCAGGACTACCCCGGGCACTTCATGGTGCATGTAAGCAGCCATCTTATAGTTTTTCAAAGGGGTGATGCCGGCCAGGATGTAAACCTTATTCAGGATATCGCGTTTGGCCAGCTCATTCAGCCAGATTTCCAGCCTGTCGGGGTCATATACCAGGTTGGTCTGGAAAAACTGGGCACCGGCATTAACCTTCTTGTGCTCGCGTATTGCCTGAAAACGGGGTTCAGAGGCGAATGGCGCGGCTGCCGCGCCGATAAATACATTGGGTGGGAATTTGATCCCCCGCCCATCCAGGTATTTACCTTCGTCCCGCATCCGGCGAATGATCCAGATCATCTGGATGGAGTCGATGTCCAGAACGTCCGAACGGCTGACGGGCACGGGTCCCATGCGGGCATGATCGCCCGAAAGGCAAAGGATATTACGCACGCCGAGAGAATATGCCCCCAGCACTTCCGATTGCAGGCTGGTTCGGGTGCGGTCCCGTGCAGCGATTTGCATCACTGGCTCGGCGTCGTGTTCCAGAGCCAATTTGGCGCAGGCCCAACTGGACATCCGGCAGGTGGCGGAAGGGTTGTCGGTAAAATTGATCGCCGCCACGTATGGGCGCACCATTTCCACGTTACGGCACAGCTTACCCGTGGCAGTTGTGGTAGGAGGAGCGACTTCGGCGGTAACCACGAATTCACCGGATTGCAGGCGCCTTTCGAGCTCAGACCGCGGAGTCAAATCTCGGGGTGGATGGTAGTCCGCATCCCCCTGCCACCATTCCGGCTGTCGGACGGGACGGAATACGCTATCCCAGACAGTATGGCGTTTTTCTGGGTCTTTGCTGCTCATACCACGCACAAACTCTCTGGCGCCGACCACTTTCGTCACCTGGTGGACCACATCTCCCCAGGTTTCCGTTCCGGTTTTATCCCAATCCAGGGGCGGCAATACCTCCAGGAGCAATTCTTCTCGACCCATTTTAAATGCCCGCTGATAAATCCGATACCAGATGCATGGGCGTGTCTGATCTACATAACAATGTTCAGGAGTGGAACCACCACATGGCCCATTACGCACCCCTTTCGGGCATTCCATCGGACAGATAAAAGCCGTTTCCTGGAGCAGACAATTGCCGCACATGCGGCAGCCAAAAAGCGGGCCTTTGGTCACCCGTTCGATGAATGCCAGGGTACGGCGTCCGAAAGGCTCCCGTTTGAAGGGATAGAATGGGGGTTGCCAGCGACGTCCAGGCGTGAAGATGGGCATGAAGGACTCCTTCTAAAGCATGGGCAGAAGATATTCGTAAGCGTTCAGGGCTGCCTTGGCGCCTTCCCCAATGGCGACCAGCACCTGCTCGGTGGTGTTGGTGACATCCCCCGCAGCAAAGATGCCCGGTATGTTGGTTCTGTTTTGGGAATCGACAATGATTCGTCCCTGGGTATCCACGTTTACCAGACCAGCGACCATTTCGGTATTTGGGATCAGACCTTTTTCAATGAAAACGCCGTCCGATGTCAGCTTCACATGTTCTCCATCTGGGCTTTCCACCACGACCTCCTCTGCGAATCGGTCGCCCAGGACTTCAATCAACTGGTATTCCTGGTATACCTTCACTTTCTGAGAGGCGGCCAGCTTTTTGCCCAGGCCGGTTTGCAACGCGCGCTCGTCTGGACCGACCAGATTTACATGCTTTGCCACCGTCGCCAACTCTCCTGCTGAGCGTAAGGCCAGGTCGGCATCCCCGATAACCGTCACGGTGCGGTCGATGAAGAGCGGCGCATAGCTCAGCGCGGAATAACACAGCCCGCGCATCATGAATTTGTCTTCACCCGGCACCCGTAAGCGCGCTTGCTTTGCTCCGGTCGCGATGATCACCGCTTTGGTTTCGAGCGGCTGCCCGGTTTTCATCTCGATCTGGAAATGGTTATTCAACCGGATCACTTTTTCGACTTTGTCCATGTTACGGGCGAAATCGAGATATTCCAGCTCATTGCGGAATTTTGCCACCGTCTCCAGACCACGAATCACCTGATAATCTTCAATCCAGGGCAAAGCCAGGCGATAGTTTGTTTTTCCACCCAGATCGCGGGAGATCATCAGAACATTTATCCGTTTGCGAATGGCGTACATTGTTGCCGTTAAGCCGGCAGGACCTCCACCAATGACAACCAGGTCGTACATTTTGAACCTCCTTAATTCAGCATTGACTTTCTATAGCCAACGGGACAATGCCTCTAAAAATTCGGCCGATACATCAGACGATCTACCAACTACCGCTCAATCTATCGGCGCTTTGGCGATATAACCCTGCTCCATCATCGTCCTGGTCAAATTGCGCGAGCGGCTGATGATGCTGGTAGCGTGCTCGAACAACTCTTCGTAGGTGCGACTGAGTCCGGCGATACCCTGTTCTTGCGCTTTCATGCCCACTGCCGCGGCTTCCAATGGATAAACTTCCCAATCATCCATGGTGGGCAGGATGTAGTTTTCGTCCAGGTTTTCGCCGGCTCTGTCAGCCAATGCCCGGGCTGCCGCGTAGCACATTTCATCGGTGATGGTCTTGGCCCGCACATCCAGCGCACCGCGAAAGATACCTGGAAATCCCAGCGAATTATTGACCTGGTTGGGGAAATCCGATCGACCTGTGGCGATGATCGCTGCACCGGCTTCTTTGGCCACCCAGGGCCAGATTTCCGGTACCGGGTTGGCGCAGGCAAAAATTATCGAGTCCTGGTTCATGGCCTTGATCCATTCGGGCAGGATCACATCCGGGCCTGGTTTGGAGAGCGCGATCACCACATCCACATCTTTCATCGCTTCCTCAATCCCGCCCTGGCGGCCATCTTTATTGGTGATCTGGCAATATTTCCATTTATCCACATATTCGGCGCGGCGCAGCTCGATATCGTTGCGATGCAATCCCAGAATTCCCTTGCTATCAACCAGGAAACATTTGCCTGGGTCAACTCCCCAGCCGAAGATGAGCCGTGAGCAGGCTACATTGGATGCCCCGCTGCCGATGAAGGTGATACTGACCTCCTCCTTCTGCTTGCCAACCAGCTTCAGAGCGTTCATTAGAGCTGCCAGCGTGACCGTGGCTGTACCCTGCTGGTCGTCATGCCAGATAGGAATTTCCGCTTTCTGCCGCAAAGTGTCCAGGATACGGAAACATTTCGGCTGCGAGAGGTCTTCCAGGTTAATTCCCCCCAGGCCGGGTTGCAACATCAAGACGGTATCGATGATCCGGTCCGGGTCTTTGGTATCCAGCATCAGTGGGAAACCATCGACGCCTCCCAGATACTTAAATAACAACGCCTTACCTTCCATCACCGGCAGGCCAGCCTTGGGGCCGATGTCTCCCAGGCCCAATACGCGCGTGCCGTCACTGACAATCCCGACTGTGTTCCACTTATTGGTATATTCGTATACCAGCTCCGGATTTTCCTGGATCGCCCGGCATGGGGCAGCCACTCCTGGCGTATACCAGATGGCGAAATCATTGAAATCGCGCACTGTACACTTCAGAGTTGTCTCAATTTTCCCGCGGTAGAATGGGTGCAGCACCATCGCGTCACTCGACGGTTTTTTGGCCTTGGCGAGCAATTTTTCGACATCAATGGGATCTTTTTGTTTCAACATTGTTTACCTCCCCTACAGATGGGCGAATAAAGCTACGCCATGGCTTCCTGTCCCAGATAGGAATCGGCGTAAATAACTTTATTCAACAGGATTTGGGTGGTCTTCCAGATCGCACTTTGCATAGGGTCATTCATGTCTACGTCTTCGATATGTGGCTCCTCCATGGCTGCAATCCGGTCGTGAATCTTGAGATACAGATGCCCAACCGCAGTGCTCGCATCACGTTCTTCGATGATTCGGATGGTTTCTTTCAATTCCAGGTCCAGCGGATTGGCAATCATCATCTGCAGGCCGGCGCCCATCAACATGGCGCAATAGACGCGGTTAATTAATCCCCGGTTTTCAGCGGGCACCGCGTTGGAGACGTTTGATAGTCCGACGGATATCGCCGGCGGTGGGTCCCAGGCAAATTGCAGCGTACGCACCGCTTCAATCAGCTCCGGGCAATACTCCTGGCATCCCGAAACGGTCAGCACCAGGGGATCGAGGATCAGGTCTTCAATCGGGTAATCGATCTCCAGCATGCGGGGGATGAGCGTTTCCAGGGCAATATTTACCCGCTCGTCGGCTTTGACCGGGATGCCGCTTTGCCCCATGGTGAGGGCGAGCAGCCGGGTGTTGTACTTTTTGGCGACCAGGGGAACTTTTTCCAGGCGCTCAGGTTCCGCTGAGGTGGAGTTAATAATCGGCTGAGCTTTGGTCACCTGTTTGAGGCCAGCTTCGATTCCCATCAGGTTGGTGCTGTCGAAACACAGGGGAACATCAACCACAGCTTCGACGGTTTTCACCATCCAGGGAAAAACTTCTTCCCAATCTTTTTTACGCGGCCCCAGATTGAGATCCAGAGCCTGCGCTCCGGCTTCCACCTGGCTGACAGCCAGTTCCTGGAAAAACCGCTCATTTTTTTCTGCCAGAGCTTCTTTGACTTTGGGAGAGATGATATGGATGTTTTCGCCGATGATATACATATGTTTTCCTTTATACATGGGGTAAAGCGAAAGCGTCAGCCACACTGGGAAAACGGCTCAGGTCGGTGTGGGGAAGGAACAAAGCTGACGTAAACGCTTCGTAGAAGGTGTTGTCCGCTGAAAGCTCCAGGTAAGTCATTCGCCCGGCGATAGCTGCTATCCGGGCACGCATTTTCCGGTCGAGTAATGCCAGATAGGCGCCACGCACCGCCGTATTCCCCAGAAATTTAAATTGTTCCCAGGGTTTATCCGGCAAAAGGCCAATCTGCACAGCCTTTTCCACATTGATATATTTGCCAAACGAGCCGCCCACCAGTACATCCTCTGCCATCTCCAGAGATACGCCCACGCTATCTGCCAGGATGGTAAATCCGGCATAAATGGCGGCTTTGGCGCGGATCAGGTTATCAATATCCACATGGGTGATTACGATATCGTTACCATGCGAGGATTCTTCAGCCCAGGCAAGCACATACTCGGGGCCATGTTCCCCATTGCGCACCCGTGGTGTACCCAGCTCCAGATTGAAATTTCCGCTTTTATCGATCACTCCGGTCAAGAACAATTCTGCCAGCAGAGATATCAACCCGCTACCACAGACGCCGCGCGGTTTCCCTCCGCCGATGACCCGGTAGGTGGGTTCGAAGGTGTTGGTGTTGACCCACACCTCTTCGATTGCGCCTTTGGTAGCGCGCATACCGTCCTGAACCCCGGCGCCTTCAAATGCCGGCCCGGCAGAGCAGGCGCAGGTCACCAACCATTCCCGGGAGCCAAGCACAATTTCTCCGTTGGTACCGACATCGAGAAAAAGACGAATAGCCTCAGAATCGTCCATTCCCGAAGCCAGCACTCCGGCAGTGATATCGGCGCCGACATAACTGGCGACCCCGGGCAAACAATCTACGCTGGCTTCCGGGTGGAGCTGCAGACCTACTTCGACTGCCCTCATCAGGGGTGGTTGGTTAACTGCGGTGATGAAGGGAGAGAGCCGGATACTCTCGGCTGGTATACCCAGCAGGAGGTGCATCATTGTGCTGTTTCCGGCGAGGCTGGCTTTATAGATGGTTTCGGGTTGGATACCGGCCCGTTTGCATGCTCTTTCGATCAGGCTGTTGATCGTCTCCAATACCAAATCCTGGAGTATCTGACCGCCATTGTTCTTGCTGGCAAAGATGATGCGCGAGATGACATCTTCACCCCGCGCAATCTGTCCATTGTATTCAGCTACCTGAGCGGCGACTTCACCATTCAGTAAATTTACCAGCCATAAGGTCACTGTGGTGGTTCCGATGTCGATTGCTGTTCCCCATAAAGGTTGGCTATCCGCCACGTGCTTGGGAATTAAATCGATCAGGCGAAATTCTTCCCCCTTCTGGTACTCCACAATGGCGGTCACCTGCCATTCCCCTGTGCGCAACACTTTTCCGATTTTCCGCAACAGGTTCAGGCTGATATTGAGGATGGTAATTCCATGTTGTTGCCGGAGTGCGTTTTGCAGGCGCGACCAATCGTCCGTCTGATCATCCATATCCGGCGGCTTTAGCGACACATGCAGTCGCCATACGGTCTGATCTCGCGGATATTGATAACCAACCGGTACGCCAACTTCCTGCGCAGTGCGATCGGTCGTCAAGCGGCGTTCAATCTTTTCCTGTTCCGGTACAGAGACCTGTACATCGCCCTCTACTACCGCCTGACAGGCGAGCACGTAACCGGCTTGTTGGTCTTCCAACGCGATGCGCAAACTGCTGCGGCTGCGCACCGTGCCTTGCTCTACCCTCACCAGACAACGACCACAACGTCCCTGTCCTCCGCATGGCTGACCGATCTCCTCACCTGCCAGGCGAGCAGCTTCGGATAATAAGCTCCCAGTAGGTACCTGCACGTTTTTACCGCTTTCTGTAAAGCGGACGACATGATCTGCCATTCTGCGTTGCCTTTAGAGCGCCTGTTTCAGGAAGGACGGCAAATCCACCGCTTCACGTGGGCCGACCCGAATTTCCCAACCCGGCAATTCTTCTTCCAGTTCGCCTGATAGCACCGCCACGTGACCGGGAAGGACAATGCGCTTATGCGTGACTTTCTCGGCCACCCCAAAACTGCGCACATCCTTGGCGATTCGTTCGGCATCGAACTTGCCGGCTGCCCAGGCAGTCAAGACGCTCATCCCTTCGGCATCCGCCACAACCAGCCAGGCCGGAATCCCAGAACCTTCCACTTCGTTCGCCACGCTGAAATAGGTGATGCTGAAATTGGTAGTAACCAGCACGGGCGATTCCGGACCAGGGTCATTGATTTCATACAACCCCGGTTGCACCTGGATGGGTTTTTGCGGGTCGGTGTAGATGTTCTGGCGCAGCACCAGCAACGGGTAAAGTAATTCGGGAGTAAAACTGGAGAGGACAATAAAACCACCATATTTCGCCACAGATTGGGCTGCCATTAGGGGTTCTATTTCCGGTGTGCTGGCTTCTGCCGGCAGGGCGATGATCGGATAGCCCAGTGGGCGAAAATTTTTCAGCGCCAGGCGGCGGATCTGGGTACAACGGCTGAGCGAGGTTGCCAGGTCGCGTCCACCTGGATCAAGGACCAGGTCTTCCACACCGGCAGCGACCAGTTTTTCTGTCAGTCCAGCAAGATCTTCCAGGGAATCGGCACGCACCGCCAGGGGAGCCTGGTGTTGCCGGGCCAATTCCGCCATGGATTGCCAGTTATCCTGGTCAGCGGCATAGATCAAGGGGGTTTCACCATCCACAACACGCAATCCGGCAGCCATCACTTGCGGGTCTCGCGCAATCAGGATCAACGGTTTGTGGCTCAAATTCCGTATTGCCGCAACTGCCCCGGCGAAGGCTTCTGGATTGCCGGTAACTGAAGCAACTGCATATCCATCCAGCGCCAGGGAAATACCCACGTAATTTACCTGGAAAGCTTCTGCCGGAGCCAGGTTTGCCTGAATTTCCGCCGGGCTGAGATCGTCGCTGAAGCGCACAAAAACCCCTGGTTTATTCACAAAGGTTTTTTCGTGACGGAATAAAACTGTTTCGTTGCCTGATTTGAACTCATTGCCGTTTGCTTTGAGGGTAATCAAGCGCACTGGCGGTGCTGACGATTCAGCCAACTCGGCTCTGGCTGCTTCGCTCACATGCGGGCAGGCGCTGAGCTCTTCCTGTTTGGCAGCCAGTTTCATGGCAAAAGCCAGGCAGGTGGGGTAACCGCAGTCCTTACAATTTGTTTTTGGCAGTAGTTTGTAAATCTGGATGCCTGTAAGCGCCATATTGTGTTCTCCTAGTCTTTCAGGCGGGTTCTGCCTGGGTCATTAACTCTTGAATGGCAGCCTGAATACGCCGGATGCTTTCCGGATGACGTAAAACGACGATATCGGCTCCTGACTCGAGCAGGGCGATCGTGGTCAGGCTTTCCCAATGTATGGCGCGGGCTTCCCAATCACCCCATTCTGCCGGGACACCCTCGCCCACTTTAGCTTCTTTGGTTTTCCAGGCTTCAAATCCGGGCGTGACGATCATTGGAAATTGGGTCATGGTATCGCCTTGCAAGGCAGCCAATCGCAGGCGTTCCATCACCGAATACCCGTATTCAATGCCATACCCCAGCGCGCCGGTTGTCGGGTCCATCAGGATACGATCGAGGGGCATGCCCATGTCTTTGATCAGGATGTTCAGCTGCTTCGCCAGGTTAACATCCATCGGGGTGCGGGCACTGACCAGGTGTCCATTCGCCAGGGCAGCCGCGACGATAGTGCGGTAATTTTTGTCTTCGCAAATGCCAAGCACCAGTCGCTCGCCTTTAGTCGCCTCAGCGACTGCCACCAGAAGCTCATTGTCTACTTCCGCCTGTCCTGGCCCGAAGACGAGCAATGGTAATCCGGTCGCCGCCAGCACAGCTTTAACGACGTTAACCGCGTTTGCAGGCGTATTGGACGAGCCATCTGCTTTCGTCAGGCTCAGCGTAAGCTGGATCAGGTCTACTCCCAGTTTTTCGCCGGCCTGGGCCCAGCTGGCAGGATCATCCACAACCTCCTGCCAGGTCTTTATCAGCAATGGCGACCAGTCATCCGGACGGCGATCGCGAATTTCCAGAGCAATCACCGGGCGATAGGGGTGAATGGCTTCAAAGTGTAAAAATGGCAGGCTTTTAGCGCCACCCACGGTGACGACCTGCCGGCGGCTGCCGCCCTCCGCAGCAGTGGCGCCCAGAGTGATGGTCCTCACCGCTCCAGGCCAGTTGTCTTTGGGGATTTCCACGGGCATTGGCTTTACTCCTCGTGTTTTGGATTACGGGATGAAAATCGTTTTCGAGCCGCATCCCGCCGTTCGAGGAAAATCTCGAGTGGCAATTTGCGGCTGGCAGATATTCCAAGATCGTGCAGATCATCCGGGCTGTGCATTGCCAGCAGGCGCAGCAAGTGCTGATAAGTGATCAGGGCAGCCGGGTATTCGATCCCTCCGGCATGATGGGTCAGATAAAAAACCCGCACTCCCTGATCCAGCATCAATTGAGCCGCAGCAGTCAGAGGGATGTCTGGCGGAATAGTCGGCAGATCCGGGTTCATCAGTTCTTCCGCCGGTGTGCTGGGGGGTAACCCCAGGGATAATGCGCGTACCAGCTCATCCTGGCTGACGAACCCGGCGGCATGCCCATAGTCATCCAGCACCACTGCGGCTTCAAGTTGCCCCTCGAGCAGACTACGTGCTACCTCCTGTAGAGGCGTTTCCAGAGGGCAGGTGTATACACCGACCGACATCAGGTCGCGCACGAGTCTGGGGAGGGGTTTTGCTGCGTCGGACAATCCAGCCTCCTTAGAAAATCGGCTCCATCAATAACGCCGGGTGATTATGTTCTTCCAGCCAGGCCAGCAGGTCATCCACCGTGTGGACCTGGCGTTCATCGGCGATACGCTCGATCAATCCGGGGTCGCCTTCCCGTTCAGCTACCGCCTCGAGCTCATCGGCCATGCTTTCCTTCAAAAAGCTGCTCATCCAGACCACACGTTTGAAACCACCATCGGCAGAGATGAACTTCGGACTGATCAGGTAATATTTGCCCACACCCATCACGCCCGGAGTTTGCAAACCACCCCCGGCGATCCCGGCTAACGTGGAGAAGGTCATCCCGGCAGGGGTCATGCTGGGATCCTCCCGGCTGACCACCATCACACCATTGGCTTCCGGGATCAACATGACAATGCATTCAAAGCAACCGCAGGCGGTCATCGGGTTTTCCATGATGGAATACATGGCGACTTGTTCGATAGCGCCATGCGAACCGACCTTGGTATAGGCGTTGGTGCCCTCCCAGTAACCCTTTTTACTGTCGATCAGTTTGCCCAACTTGATAGGCTGGTTGGGACCGGTGGGATTAATATTGAATGAAGCCTTGCAATCCAGCCAGTTGTAAGCCCCGCATAACCCCAGGCGTTCGGGGCTGACGATACACACATGATTGGGCGCAAAGGACTGGCATAACGTGCAGGAGTAGAATTCATCCACTGCGCTGTCAACCAGATCAGCCAGGCGCTTGTTGCGGTAATCGTAAGCTTCGCGAGCTTTTGCCAGCCAGGTTTGCAGTTTATCCGCCTCAGTGTAGATGGTGACCTGTACCTTATCGACAATCGCCCCAAAATCGGCGTGGTAACGTGCGTGCAGGATCTTGCCCAGGTGTTCCAGATTAAAGCCTTTCTGGGCAGCAGCATCGGAAAGCCGGATCCAGGCGATATCTCGCTGGCCAATGTGCTGGATGCCAGACGCGCCATTGATAAAGTAGTGGATTTGCCGCTCCAGCACCGGCTCGAAGTCCTTCTGCATCTGGCGCCCGGCAACATCCACTACAATTCCCAGGTCCATGTGTCCCTGCGGGGGGATATCGCTGAAGTCTGGACCGATGACTTCGATTTTGCCATCCACGACTTCATCCATATCGACCATGCGCAGGTATTCGAAGGCGCGTGAGTGTTTACCTCCGAATTCAACCCGCATGTTGGCCTTGCGCACCACCTCGCCTTCAAAGGCAGAGCCGTAAGGCACCGGAACGGGAACATCTGCCACTTTCACCTTCACGCCGCGCACTTCGATGCACTTTTGTACCAGTCGTTCGGCGCGCTCCAGGTCATCCGCGCCTTCGATTTCGTTAAAGGGCATGCTCACCACATGTTCGTAGGTGGTGACGCCGGTGGGCAGGATTTCCGGGATTACGGTATCGGCGATCACCGGAAAACCGAAGTTTATTGCCCCGGCGGCAGCAGCGTATTTCAGGTCGTCCACCTCGCCCAGCGCCAGCACAAAGGCAAACACCCGTTCCTTGTTATAGAGCAGGATATCGCGCGCCTGCCCACCCTTAAGGCCGCCAAAAGTGAGCGCGGAGCGCACGGCGAAACCCAGGGCATAAATAGCGCTGATTGTATCGGTTCCGAAAGGCACGGTATAGGTGTCGTATCCCAGCTCCACGCCCTCCTCCAGAAGCTGATGGATGATGCTGTGCCCGTTGACATTTCCGCACAGGAAGGTGAGGATGTTGCGGCGTTGCAGCTCGCGCACCAGTTTGACCGCCACGGCGTTGGATTTAGCCGCGCCGACAATGGCGGCAAAGCCGGGCATTCGCCCGTCAACCAGCTGAATACCCCACGAGCGGAGTTGAATATCGTCAATTGGACCGTTCAGGTGACCATCGAGCGCTGTTTCGCCTCCGCCATTATCCGGGCTGGTGAAAGCAGTGCCCCCTGCCAGCCTGAATCCGGGAAATGGCTCTGGTTGCAGCTTGTAGATGAAGCGCATCGCCTCGATACATTCGGCAGCCAGCAGGGTTGCCATACCTGCATCCAGTGTTTCACCCAGGTAAGGCGTCCAGTGTTTTTCAGCCGGTACGGGATGCAACAGCGAACGGGCATGTTCCATCACCGGCTCGAGCTGGCCCAATCTTTCTACTGCCAGACCGGTCATGCCGAAGATTGTGGGCAGATAATAAGCCGTGTTGGGGAAAGCCAGGGGTGTATCCGGGCCTTTTTCCCGCATGGCCCGTTCGAACATTCGCCTGGCTTCGTAAACGAGGGCGTTGGCACCGCGCAGGGCGCGTGTAGCGATATAACGTGACATAATACCCTCCTCTCAGTTCTTTACCGTGCCGTAAATCAACTGGCGTTTTTCTGCCAGCGACAGGTTTTCCAGTTGTAGCATGCGGTCATCGCCGCTGCGCCCAAAATGAGACGGATCATAAGCTGGCAGACCTAATTCAGCGCGTTTTCGATCGATATGCGCCAGGGTCTGCCTGACCATTTCGTCTATATCGGGTATGAATTCCAGCTTACCTCCGAAGAGCTCCTCCCAGCCAGCGCTGATGTACTTAGCGATCAGATCGCTGTCCGCCACCCGGTCGGGCATACCGCTCACCGGCGAAGAACCACCGAAAATGACATATACACCGGAGGCGACGCAGTAGGTGGCGATGGAAAGCGCTTTTTCGCTCATCCACTCGGGCGCTAACCCGACTGCCGGGATCTGATCGATATCATCTCCCAGACCGCCTTCTTCTACCATCTGAGTCAGCACGGTAAGAATTCGGCTGTTATCCACACAGGAGCCCATGTGCAGCACAGGCGGGATTCCGATGGTCTGGCAGATTTCTCTCAGCCCGGGCCCGACTTTATCCAGGCCGGCTTCGCCCAATAACAGGCCAAGCTTGGCGCTGGCAATCGCTCCACAGCCGGTTTCCACGACGAGCACATCCTGCTTGAGCAATTCCTGAGTTATATAGGTATGCAGGTAGTCCTGCTTGCTGCGTGGATTGTTGCAGCCCACCACCGCTGCCACGCCGCGGATACGCCCGGACATGATGGCATCGTTAAGCGGTCTGAAAGAAGCCCGGTAGGAGCCGCCCAGCATGTAATTCAGGTATTCATGCGAAAAGCCGGGCACCAGATCTTCCTTTACCTGGGGAATCTGGGTGCATTGGCGATTTTTGAAGTTATCGATCGCCACTTTGAGGATTTCTTTAGCGATTGTCAGGGCGTGGTGTTCGTCGAACTGAATATGTGTGGCGCCTTTGATCTTCACCTTAGGCGAGGTGGTGATGATTTTTGTGTGGAAGTTCTGCGCCAGGCCGACCAACGCCTGCATAATACACTGCACATCCACCACCATGGCTTCCACCGCGCCGGTGAGGATGGCCAGTTCCTGGTGCAGGAAATTGCCCGCCGCCGGGATACCCTGGCGCATCAGAATTTCATTGGCGGTGCAACAGATCCCCGAAAGGTTAACTCCTTCCGCTCCGGCAGCCTGGGCATATGCGATAATCTCCGGATCGTAAGAAGCGGCCACGATCATTTCGCTTAAGGTAGGCTCATGACCGTGCACCACTACATTCACCATGTTTTCCTTCAACACACCCAGGTTGGCCTGTCCGAGCAGGGGAGCCGGTGTGCCGAACAAAATGTCCGACACGTCGGTGGCAATCAGGCTGCCGCCCCATCCGTCGCCCAGTGCGGTGCGGACGGCGTGATTGAGAATATGCTCGGGATCCTGGTCGTCGCCAATGTGGGTGCGGTGCAGAGCTTCTACCACTTCGCGGTCGATGCCGCGTGGCAGCACGCCCTGCTCTTTCCATAGGGCCTTGCGTTTCTCTGGCGCTCGTTTTAGCGGGGCAATGACCCCGGTCTGTTGGCCAAACTGGGCAATATACAGGTCAGCAAGGTCATTGGCGATTTCATCCGGTGAACGTCCTTCGACAGGGATATCGTATTCCTGCGCAACCAGACGAAGTTTGGCAATATCGCGCAGGGAATATCCTTCGGCCTCATGGTTGGCAACGGCTTTGAGAATAAAAGCCATATCCCGACCATGATCGGAATGGGCAGCGGCCCCGGCGGAGATAGCGCGGATCAGGTTACGGGCCTGGATGGTATCCATGGTTGCCCCGCAAACCCCGGTCTGCCCGTCTTTGGTCAGCCGGCAAGGACCCATACCGCAAATTTTGCAGCATAAACCTGCCGAGCCGATATTACAGGGTGTCATATTCGCTGCCCGGGTGAAAGCAGTGGATATACCCAGCTCATCCGCCCGGATCAACATTTCCTGAGCGGCGGGGTCGGCGCTGAATTCTTCAGGGGTGGGGCGGATCTTAGGCATGGTCTACCTCCTGTTTTTTATGGCCGTTGGTCAGCACGCCAATCCCCGGGCAGGGCCATAGTGGTCGGCCTGTCTCCGGTAACTTTTGGGTGAAACTGACGGTCTCGCGGGTATAAATGTGGGCCTCGGTGTGGCGCAGGAATGGCTCCTGTCCATCAGGATGGGCAGCCAGGGCGCCGGTTTCCCGGGGCAGCTCCAGGTCGCCCAGGTAACCAGCCGTTTCCAGCGCCTCCTGGATCTTTTCCGGGCTGAGTACAGCCGGGTCGTAGGAGACTTCCACGATCTGGAAGGCGCTGCTGGCATAAACTTCGCCCACACCGGGCAAGGCCAGCAAAAGCTTACGAACTTCCAGGACGTGATGGTCTCCGTACATCATGGGGACATTAATGCTTAGGTTTTCCACGCCTGATCTCTCCTTGTGTGACGATTTCGCATAGAATTAGCCATTTGAGCAAATCGCAACTAAGTCCAGGGTAATTTAAAGGCCGGATCACCGGGATGGTAATCCAGCTCGCTGCGGATACGCTGGTTGATACCCAGCACGATATTCAAAAGGGGGATATCCTGGCTGCAAGCTTCCTGGCACATGCCACAGCCCGAGCAGGACGCCAGCCAGCGGCTGACAGCCACCAGGTTGACCAGCAACGGCGCCGCACCGGCGCTGGCGCCAGAGACGCCGAGCATCCCGGCCAGCTCGCCTTCGTAAAGCGGGCAGACATCCAGGCAGTCGGTGCACATGGTGCAGCGTGCAAATACCGCCAGCAGACTGTTGGTGTCCGTTACCCGGCGCACATTGGGAAGAGCCCCAGTCCGCCTTTCGATCACCAGGGCAGTTGCCGAGCTGCGTCGTAGCCACAGTTCTTCCGTCGCCAGGCCATCCACCAGCCGTTCGAACGCCTGACTTTCCGCGGCATCTTGTTCGGCGGGGTACACGAGCAGGTATTCGTCTGAATTGAGTCCCAGCAAACAAATTGTCAGGTCGGCGCTGGTCGGGACAGGCCATTCACAACGCTGGCAGGCAGGCCGCAGATGGCTGTTGATCCAGCGCGCGTGCGCGGCCCAATCCAGCGCTTCAGCGGTCAGGGCAGCGATGCCATCTTTACTGGCGCGGTGAGCGAATTCCACCGGGTCGAGCGTGCCGGGGCAATCGACTGCCAGGAGGTATAGACGTTGCCCGTTCATTGACCCCGCCGCCGGGTGGCAATTATCCCGGCGTTTGCACATCTCCACCCAGGTGCGTAATTCACAGGGGCGCAATAAAACGCCCACCTTACCATGCGGGTGGGCAGCCAGTAGTTCGTCAATCAACCCGGCGCTGTTGACCGGCATAACCGGCGCGAAAGCGTTCAGGGTTATAAGCTGTTCGGGATCGGTGAGCACCTGAGGAAAAACCGCGCCACAATCTGGAGATTGAACTGGCGCCAGCAAAGCGACCAGACCCGTTTGCGCCCACCACGCCTTGAGAAATGTAGTCAGAGCGCTTTGTGCATCGCCATGGGTGTGCAGGATGTAACCACGCCGGGGACGCAGGGCCATATGCGATGGAGCGGTATCGGTGTCCCGGATCAAAGAAAGTTACCCACCCTTTCGTAACGCTGCGGAAACGGTTCCAGGCAGGGTTAAATAAAAAAGTCAGGCTGTCTATACTTTATAAAAATTTATAGTGGTTTTGAAGGGCAAAATGCCTTAAGCCGGCTAGGGTAAAGACCTTAATTATTGTTTTTCAATACCCTAATGGAAGTCAGTTTAGGATAGCCTTTGGTACATCTATTTGTTTTTCTTTACAACTCGATTATCTTCTTCTGAATCGCGTATTTGATTAACTCTCCCCGGTCATGCAGGTCCAGCTTTTGCATCAGGCTGGTGCGGTGTGCCTGAACGG
>JAGUYX010000189.1 GCA_020061145.1 Anaerolineales bacterium
AACTCATTCACGTCCAGGCTGGCCACCGCATTTTCGTGCGCGGCCATCTGCCGTTCGTGCGACGCTGCCCCCAGGTAATAACCGCCAATACTGCCTGCGAGCACTGCGATCAGGGTAACAGCGGACCAGATCACAAAAAATCGGGACGGTTTTTTCGCCTTTCGCCTGTGTTCGGCCGGCCTGGGTTGTTCATTTTCTGGCAATGCTCTGTTTTCTGCGGGAAATTCGTCGATGTGCATCCTGGCTCCTGAGTCAAATTTTATATAACCGCGACAGGCAATCATCCACGGCTGAGTGAATCCACGGATTGCCGCGAGATTCATCCCCTGCGTATTGCTTAACCTTACTTAAAAACGCCTGGTAAACCAAGCGCCATTTGCCTGGGTTGCGGATAGGCGATTTTGCCTGAAATAAATGGGGCTGTTGATCGGATGTGCGCGCGCACCTGTTCGGCTATGATTTGTTGGAAACATTTGAGATTTTAAAAAGGAGAGACAATGCAAGACCAGTGTCATGTAAACCGGATTGAAAAAGTAATCACCCCGGATGAATTGAATCAGGCGGAAGTTATTACTTTATGGATCAAGGGTATGGGATGCCAGACATGCGCTTCCCGAGTTTACAACGCCTTAATCTCTCAGTCAGGCGTATTGGACGCGGATATCATTCTGAAGTCGGGACTGGCATACGTTTATGTCCAGCGAGGCTCGGTATCCGTGGAAAATTTACTCGAGGCGGTGGAGTTAGCCGGAAAAAGCAGTAACCATGAATATTCTGCCGTTTTGACCAGCCGGTAACCTGTGCCTGAGAAAGGGTGCTTTACCCGATATCGATATCGTTTTCACTAAATTTCAGGCCTGGCCTGGAATACTTAAGAGGATACCCATGCAAAAAGAGATTGAATACGACGAAAAAGTAACGATTACACCCACGGATGATGAAACCGCCGCTCATCAGCGAGAATATGCGAGCCTGATGCGTAAATTCTGGTTTGCGCTGCTGATAGGCATTCCGGTGATGCTGGTAGCGTACCCGGAAATTCCCTGGCTTTACCTGCCCAACCTGTTTGTTCCAGAGTCGTCTGAAGCGCTGATTCGCAGTTTGTTTGTCCTGTCTGGCGTTGCCACCCTGTCGGTTATGGCATATTCGGGGCGCCAATTCTTCACCGGCGCCTGGGCAGCCTTTCGGCATCATTCAGCCGACATGAACACGTTGATTGCCCTGGGCACCAGCGCAGCCTGGATTTACTCCACCGTAGCCCTGGTCGTACCGGGCATCTTCCCTTCCGGTACCGCCAATCCCTTCTATGACGTTACCGCCATTGTTACCGCTCTGGTTGTTTTGGGCCAGGCATTGGAAGTGCGCGCCAAAGGACAAACCAGCCAGGCGATCCGTAAGCTGCTGGATTTGCAGGCAAAAACGGCACGCGTGCTGCGCGCGGGTCATGAAATCGAAATCCCGGTTGAAGCAGTGCTGGTTGGCGACGTGGTGGTGGTAAGACCGGGTGAAAAGATCCCCGTGGATGGGGAAATCCTGGAGGGGCGCTCATCCATCGACGAATCAATGGTCACCGGAGAAAGCCTGCCGGTGGATAAGGTTCCCGGCGACGAGGTGATCGGCGCCACGGTGAACACCACGGGCAGCTTTAAATTCAAGGCGACAAAAGTTGGCAAAGATACCGCCCTGGCGCAAATCGTAAAAATGGTTCAGGATGCCATGGGCAGCAAAGCGCCTATTGCCCGCCTGGTGGATGTCGTCTCCAGCTACTTTGTACCGGCGGTGATGATCATCTCGATCCTGACGTTTCTGGCCTGGTTTAACTTTGGCCCGAATCAGGCGCTGGCCTATGCTGTGGTGACCGCCGTGACGGTTCTGATCATTGCCTGCCCGTGCGCGGTGGGGATGGCGGTGCCGATGAGCCTGGTCGCGGGTGTTGGCAAAGGGGCGGAGCACGGGGTGTTGATTCGCAATGGCGAAGCCTTACAATCCGCTTCCCGGCTGGAAATACTGGTGCTCGATAAAACCGGCACAATCACCAGGGGCAAACCCGGTCTGACGGATGTCTTGCCAGCAGCCGGTTTTCAGGCAAACGAATTGTTGTTTTACGCGGCCAGCGCAGACCAGTTGAGCGAGCATCCGCTCGCCCAGGCAATTGTCCAGGCCGCACGGAATCAGGGGCAGGAACTGGCGGAGCCCAGCGAGTTTGAGGCGGTTCCGGGTCATGGCGTAAGCACGGTTGTGGGCGAGAAAAAAGTGCTGGTAGGCAACCGCAAGTTAATGGAACGCTACCAGATCGATGCGCTGCCGGTTCAGACCGATGTCGAAAACCTGCAGGGTGAGGGCAAAACCGCCATGTATGTGGCCGTCGATGGCATCATCGCCGGCGTCGTGGCGGTGGCGGACACGATCAAGGATGACTCTGTCCAGGCCATTCGCGTCATGCGCGAGATGGGATTGGAAGTGGTTATGCTGACCGGCGACAACCTGCGGACCGCCCAGGCAATTGCCCGCCAGGTAGGCATCCAGCGGGTACTGGCCGACGTGTTGCCCGAGGATAAAGCGCGTGAGGTGCACATGCTCAGGCAGGGCGGCAAGAAGGTTGGCATGGTCGGGGATGGCATCAATGATGCTCCGGCCTTGGTGGAGGCAGATATAGGGTTTGCTATTGGCACGGGAACCGATGTGGCGATCGAGGCCGCTGATATTACCTTGATGAGCGGCAGCCTGAAGGGCGTGGCCTATGCCATTGAGATCTCCAAAGCGACCATGCAGAATGCCCGGCAAAGTTTGTTTGGCGCTTTCGTGTACAACACTGCGGGGATTCCCATCGCAGCCGGCGTGCTATTTCCCTTTTTCGGCATCCTGTTGTCGCCCCTGCTGGCCGGCGCGGCGATGGCAGCCTCCAGCGTTACCGTGATCACCAACGCCAATCGTTTGCGCTTCTTCAAGGCGAAAAGCTTTGCCGAAACCGCGTGATATTAGACTAACTTTCGATAGATGAGGAATAAGACATCATGACAATTACCGAAATTGTAATTAATGGAATTGGTTTGGGGTTGATCGGCCTGATCGTCTGGTATTTCTGGTTGTATCGCCGCGAGGGAATCCAGATTGGTGAGACAGACGGCCTCCAGGAAGCCACGATTAATGTCAAAGGGGGATACAACCCGGATGTGATCGTGGTGAAACGCGACAAACCGGTGCGGCTGCACTTTAACCGCCAGGAATCGTCGCTGTGCAGTGAAATGGTGATCTTTGACTACGAAAACATCTCTGCCAGATTGCCGGAAGGTCAGACGGTTACGGTTGAATTTACCCCACAAAAGGCCGGTGAAATCGGTTTCCAGTGCCAGATGGGCATGTTGAGAGGTAAAGTAATCGTGCAGTAAAGGCTACGGGAATTAACTTGGGCGTCTCAAAACGATACATCCCGGCATTAAGCCTGGGCTGGTTGACCTTCCTGTACGACCCGTTGCTCAAATGGGTCATACGGGAGCATGTTTTCAAGCCAGGGGTGGCGAGCGAGGTTGCTCACCGCCCCACAGGCCGGGGATTGGGTTTACTGAGATTACCGGGGTTACACGCTGGGCGACCTGTGGTTTGGCTGGACAATGTACCAGGCATGGCTGCCTTTGTTGCCGGGCGTAAGCTGGCCGGTTACTGCCGGCGGTTTTGTGGTTGGCCTGCTGTGGCTGGTGATCTACAGTATTTACTTTACCGTGCTGATTGCCTGGCCCTATAACCAATGGACGCAACGCCAAACAGCCTGAAAAGAAATACGCCATGTGGCGCATGACAGGAACCTCATCCCCGCATAAGATGGTATGGATACTGAGCGAAGGAGGATTTGCGTGTCCATAACCCGGCGCGTTCTCTGGCCAGTTGGCGCTGGCCTGGCTGGTGCGGTTTTCCTGACCGCCATTTATTTTGGGATTGTTTCGCTGGCTGAAAGCCCGCAACATGCCCTGGATCTGTTCTGGCAGGAGCGCTGGATCGTGCTCCCCATCATCCTGGGGTTTGGCGTACAGTCGGCTTTGTATATCATCTTGAAAAAGCGGCTGTTTGTTCCTGTCGCAAATCCCGGACCATCCGGGGCATTAACCGGTATGGGCGGCACCACCTCGACCCTGGCAATGGTTGCCTGTTGCGCTCATCACGTCACCGACGTGCTGCCCATCCTGGGGTTGACGGCGGCTGCCGCTTTCTTAGCCCAATATCAGACGGCCTTTATGCTGGTTGGGCTGGGGACAACCCTGACCGGAATAGCGGTCATGTCTGTCATTTTGATCAAAGAGCGGCGGAAAGCCCTCCAGCACTACAATATCTCAGCTCACGCTGTACCTCAGGAGAGTTGATGAAACGTCAAATTGGAATATTCCTGGTTTTGTTGAGTTTACTGATTGCGGGTTGCGCAAGCGCGCCGGTCGCTGCTTCCAATCCTGGTGTGCAGACAACTTCCGGCGTGGAAAATGAAGCAAAAGAACAGGAGCCGGAGCTAAATCCCACGCTCCAGCCAGAAGCTGGAGCGCCAGCCGCCGTCTGGAGCGATCTGTCCGCCCAGATGGACGAGCAAGGGGCGGTGACCGTCGAGATCAGGCCGCTCAACCTGGATCAGCCAGGGGAGACTTTGGATTTTGAAGTCCGTATGGATACCCATTCGGTTGATCTGAGCATGGACCTGGCTGCGCTGGCGACGTTAACCACCGATACCGGTCGCACTGTTCAGGCAGCGGCATGGGATGGGGGTGCAGGCGGGCATCATGTCAGCGGGCGGTTGTCTTTTCCCGCCCGCCTGGAGGGTGAGCAATATCTGGACGGGGCGCGCCAGATCACCCTGACCCTGGTCGAGGTTGCCGCACCCGAGCGCACTTTCATCTGGACTCAATCCCTGGTCAACACACCCTGAGAGGCTGTATGAGCAAAAAGCACGTCCTGATCATGTTGTTATGCTGTCTGATTCCGGTGGCTGGCTTAGGCGCGATTTACCTGTTTGATATTCCGTTTAATCCGGTGTTATGGGCGGCTTTGATTCTTTTTTGCCCGCTCTCGCATTTACTGATGATCCAATTTATGCGCCATAGCCCGGACGAGGGGGGTCACCATTAAGCATACCGACCGGATTCATTCTTTATAAGCCAATTTCAGCATCGAAAGACCTGGCGCTTGCTCGTATTCAGGGTCTTTGTGAACCAGGTCGGCATTGTGCAGCAGGGCCAGGGAGGCAATCCAGGCGTCAGCCACGGATAAAGGGGTTTGCGACTTGAGGAGCGCTGCCAGGTGACGCCATTCTTCCGTCGATTCGGGGACCTGAACCGGCCACGCCCTCACCAGGGTCAGAATTGCCATGGTTTCTTCGGGGCTTACTTTCCGTAGTAATAAATACTCGAGCTCCATGACGGCCATAAAAGGGATATAGAGCGTATCCCCATTTTTGCCGCGTTCCAATAAAGCCAACATGGTATCCAGGCCGTCTTCTTCATTTAAAACGGTGAGGATTGCCGAGGTATCCAGAACGAAGCCGGGCATTATTCTTTTTCTCTATCTGCTTTGCGCTCAGCCAGCAGATCTGATGTAGAAGGCCCGCGTCCTTTGAGGATGCCGATGGAGGATTGGACAGGGTCAGCCGGGATGGGCAGGACGATGATGGCGCCGTTGCTGATCTTCCACTCCAGGCGAGTTGCAGGCGTAATTCCAAGCTCTTCCCGAATGTGGCGTGGGATCACCGTTTGGCCGCGTACAGAAACAGTTGTTTGCATCCTGGCCTCCAGACAACAAGATTAATGCGTTCTATTGCTGCAATATTGTATCATAATCTTACTTTATCGGGTAGTTGTGTGATTGGCTATCAGTAGCTTTACCTACTGTTCCTAAAAAGTCGGCCAATCACTTAAGCAAACCGCCCTGGGAACGTATTGGGCACCAATTTAAACATTGCCGCGTTGGCCACACCCATGCCGAGCGCCATGACAATGATCCCCAGGATGCTGAGCAGATATATGCCCGATTGAGCCATGAGCAGAGGTCCCAGCATTTTGGTTGCGATGCGGTTGGTTGTCATGTTTTGCTGGCCGGTATGCTACACAATTGGCGGCGGAGCCACGCCAGGCTGTCTCCAGGCGTGCCAATGAGAAATGGTATCTGATTACCCAGGTCGGGGACATTAAGAAAATGTGCTTGATCCAGTGTTACCAGGTAATCTACCCGGTTAAACCAGGCATCTGCCAGGATATGTGCGTCGCCTGAATGCACGGCCAATTTCCGAGAACGTTCAACCAACTCTAGAGGCGCAGTCTGCCCGATTTCCGTTTGAGCTCGGTCCAACAAAATTGTCAAAGTGGCAAGGTGCTGAGGTGCTTTTCTGCGGATCACATCTTCTAATTCACCCAGTACCTGTGAGCTGACAAATAAATGAGCAGCTCGGGCTTCACCCATCCTGAGCAACACGCGCGCACCACCTTCTGATGACCAAATGCCGGTAAACAAGGCACTGGTATCCAAAAACAGACGGGGTTTACGTATCATAACGCTGGCGAGCTTCACGTAATGCCTGCAGCATACTTTCCAGGCTTTCCCCTTTGTCGATCAATGCCGCACTTACCTGGTTCGCCAGATCGTCAATTTCCGATCGTTGTGGGCTAAGCACAAACACCCCAGCAGCCTCACCTGACCTTGACCTGCCACAACCCCCGCACCGAGTTCGCCAGGAAGACAGCCTGGCAATGCGCAAGCTCTTCCTT
>JAGUYX010000183.1 GCA_020061145.1 Anaerolineales bacterium
CTTACGATGAACGAGTCGCAGCCTTACTCGTCGCCCTCGAATATCCTCGTGCGAGCCTGGAAATGGACGAGCCGGTCAAAATTGTTCAAGAATTTATCAGGCAGACGTGGAAATACGCCGTATCGGAGGCCGCACAAGATTCACATGGGGAAAATATCCCATCGCCCAGAGTCGAGCGGGCAAAAACCTGGGCTAATGATTTATTCGAACTGGTGGATACCCATTTCCGCCTGGGGGCAACTTTTACTGGAAATCATTGGAAAAACGCTACAGAACTCGCCATGCGTACTCTGGACGAAATGAAGACCGCGCCTACGTTAGAAACATTTGAGCAACATACACTTGATCGTGTCGGGCAAAACCTGACGATTTTTGATCTCCTGAATGCTTTCTGGTGGGCGCGCCTCCAGTTATTACCTTCAGCCCTGGAATTAAAACGCCTGAATCGAATTGCGTACAGCCGGATTTCCGGTTTTTTGGAGAATGAAACATGACTGATCAAACCCCCATCAAATTCAAAGATGCCGGTCACTTATTACGGATCGCCTTGCAGGAATTGAAAGAAGAACACCAGCGTATCGATAATCTGATCCGGCTTAATCGGCCGGATAACCAGCCACATCCCTTACGCCATCATGCCCTGACGGTGTACAACAAATTCACCAATCAGGTCGAGCGTGCACGCACCAGCCTGGTAAACCTGGAATTGTATTTGAACACTGAACAATACCAGGAAGCCTGGGAGGAATATACTCGCCTGCGAAAAAACCTCATGCCGCCCCTGGCAAATGAATTATTGGCGGTTTTAGGTGGTTTATATTTGCATCAATTGCACCTGGAAGATATACCCGGAGGTGAGGAAAAAAGCTCCGGATTGTCCTTTACCGACACAGCCCGAATCCTGGTCAATGAAATGGCGGATAACTCCGCCACCGAATGGGCATCCGTGTTAATCGTGGGAGAGGAACAGCTCAGCCATAGCGAGGCGGAAGTCATTCGCCTGCGCTTCCCCGCCTGCGACCTGTGGAATTTAATGCTTACCGCCCATGAATACGGGTTTTTAGTTGCGCATAAATCTCGTGCGAAAAAATTTAATGACCTGCTGTCGGATGTGAAACGATTTGTTGAACCGCAAACCCACAGGATTATGGGGCGTCCTTCCTACGCAGATTGTTACCTGCCAGAGATCATCCGGTTCTGGAAAGAATATGATAGTCAAATGTCGGAAGAGGAAAAGGGTAATTTTATCCAGCTAAGAAGTCGAGATATAACCCGGATGAAAAATTTGCAGGAAGCGCACCTGCGCAGGCTGTTTGCGGATGCATTTGCCACCTATGTGGGAGGACCGGGCTATGTGCTGGCGCTGATCTACCTGCGTTTGTTACCAGACGACCAGCTTCACCAGCCTTCAGAATATATGCCTGCCATGGATGTACGCCTGTTTACCTGTCTGCAAATTCTGAGCTGGATGAACACTGAGCCCAGCTTCGTCATCCGCATGGGAGGGAAAAAACCTTTTGATATGTTCGTGCTGGATGTCTCGACAAATCAAAGTAATATCCCAGATTTGTGGGTGCAAACCATGCAGACCGTTGAACCTCAGGTAAGCAAGGAAGAAATTTACGCTTTGTATATCAGCCTGCGCGAAAAATACAAGGATTGGCTGGATATCTTCAAAGAAGATCTGCAGGAGAATTTCGCCAAGGCGATCCAATGTTCATACGATAACTGGCAACAGGCACGTACTTTACGGGATATATTCCTGGGGCGCAGCGAAGCGCAAGTCACCAGCGCCAGCATCCTGCCGGTGCTCAATGCTGCCTGGGTTGCCCGTCACGAAAATGACTGGAAACTGGCGACGATTCAATCTGAAGCGTTGCGAATTCTAAAATCTCGGGTGAAATCCGTCCCCGGCGGCGCTGAGCCTTCGTCCAACCTCTTAGATATGTTTGTCGGGGAAGTGGATGAACAAAAATCTAAAGATATCGCCATGCTAAAAAAATTATTGGAGAAAGAACCCCGCGAGCTGAAATATCTCACCAATATGATCGAAGCAGACGATTTTTCCGGTGATCATCTCCTTGCCCTGAAAAAGTATTTTGCTGAGGTCGCCAATGATGATGGTTACGACGCCCTTATGCGGCTTGAAGCGAAATCAAAAGCGCGGAAAAAGCAGTAAAGGAGACCCGCATGGAAGAGCAACAGCCAAAAACCAATCAACCCGGGGAAACACTCCACCAGATGGATGAGCTCAGCCGTGAGGCCAAAAAGGCGGCACCAAGCCAGGTAGAACAGCATTTAATCGCAGCTCAAAAAACATCCACAACTTTCCCCTTTCCAATGATGCACGTTCAGCTATCCATGCTTTATTATGAATTAGGGCTGAACCTGTTTATCCAGGGTATGGAAAAACTGCTTGCAAACCAGCAGGAAGACGGAAACAGCCGGTTAAATCAGGCCGCCCAGGCTTTTGCCGATGCCTGGCGCGAACACCAGGAAACGGTTGGCGACACGCGGGATGCGGCCATTCTCTGGGTGTATATCGGGCAGGTTCGAGAAGTACAACAACGCGTCCGTGAAGCTTTCGCTGCTTATCTGGAGGCGGTAATTACCAACCCGGATCTGGCTGACCAGGTACTCCCCCAGACACACCAGCTACTCTCGGTCGAAACGGCGCGTATTTTCAGAGAAAAAGAAACAATCTTTACGGATCTATCACAGGATCAATCGGTTGATCCCGATGACCGCGCCATGATCGCCAACCTGATCGGTCGGGTTTATCTGATCCGCCAGGAATACCAGCGCAGTAAAGAAATCTTCCTGGACGCGATGAAGATCAATCCCAATAGCGTTTATGTTCGCCGGGGGCTGGCAGAGGCATACTGGCAATCAGGTGAACAAGAAACGGCTATCCAGACCTTGCAAGAAACGATCCCCCTGGTCATCAAGAGAGATGATGCCCTGCTCGAAGGCAGGATTTACCAGCAACTCGCCAATTATTATCTGGAGCGGAAAGATTTCGATTCGGCAAGCCGGATGGCAGAGAACGGCCTGGAACGCTCACCGGAGTTAAGAGTAGATTTCTTGCTGCTTTTGGGAAAATGCGCTCTGGGAAGCCAGGATTACGAACACGCCGAGTTACACGCCATTCAGGCGCTGGAGGAAAAGCAGGTTACCTCAGAACAGAAGGTGGCTGCCTGGTCCATTCAGGCGGAATGCGCCCTGGCAAGAAAAGATTTCACCACCGCCGATCAGCTGGCTCTCAGGGCGTTGGAAGTGAATAGCGGATACCTGCCGGCAATCATTACCCGGGGGACCGCATTAATTTCGTCTTCCGAACAGGCGGATGGACTGCAACAAGGGATCAACCTGCTGCAATATGCGCTGGAACGCACCAGCCTCGATCTAAAAACCCTGTGGACCTTGATAGACGCCATGCAGCGCGCCAGCACCAGCCTACCGGAACAGATTGAAACGCTGACCCGTGCCCTGGATATGTCGTCGGGTCATGATAGAGCCAGAGTTCACCGATTGCTGGCAAACCTGTATTCCCAGGTGGGAAATTCTGCGGCTGCACATGAGCATCTGCTCCAGGCAGGC
Source organism: Anaerolineales bacterium (assembly GCA_020061145.1). GTDB lineage: Bacteria > Chloroflexota > Anaerolineae > Anaerolineales > DRKV01 > JAGUYX01. The sequence goes on from JAGUYX010000183.1 coordinate 3,601, forward strand.
GAAATAAACCCTGATTTACAGGATATTGATTGGTGGTTATTACGAGCCCAACTGGAAAATCTCCTGGGTGAAACGCAACAGGCCAAGTCCAGTTATACACACATTTTGGAGATATCTCCAGATCATGAGCTTGCCCAAAAAGAATTCGCATCATTATTGACCCAAACCGGAGAAATTTCCCAGGCAGAAAAACTGTTAGAAAACATCGTGACGGTCAGCCCACAGGATTGGGAATCACTATACCAATTGGGCCAGCTCTGGTTGCAAAAACAACAGCCCACACAAGCGCTGGATGTGCTCGACAGGGCTCTGGCAACCGAAATCCCGATCGACAAAAAATTAGAGGTGATCAACCTGAAAGGGAAGGCGCTGGAGGAAATGAGCGCTTCTCCAGAAGAAATCGCCGCTTTTTATTACGACATGGGATATGCCTACAAACAACAAGACCGATACACGGAGGCAATCCCGTTATTTGAACGCGCCGAAAAATTCAATCAAAATGACCCCCGCATTTACTGGCAATGGATTGAATCGCTTCGGATGGAAACCTATTCGCTCACCGATAACGAGCGTATCCAGGCAAATCTCAACCGCGCCCTGGAATTATGGCATCAGGTCGCTGAGGAGCGTGAAATAAGCCCGGATGAGGAATACTCCTGGGCCTATCTCACCCGGGGTCTGATCAATATTCGCTCCAACCACTTACCCCTGGTGCCCAGGATGTGGGAAATGATCCTGTTTCTGGAGCGCGCCATTCTGCTTTCTGCTGACGATGCGTATCGCTTTACAGCCCTGGCTTACGCCTACCGAAACCTTGATCTGCAGATGAACGCTTTAGAGGCAACCCGTGAGGCCTTAGAAATCGATCCAGAGTATGTATGGGCGTTGGAAGAGCGAATCATTGTTTCAGGCAACACCGGAAATTTCGATGAAACCCTGGAGTTGGTGCAGGAATATCGCAAACTCGTCCAGGACGAATGGTCACGCACGATTCTGGGTTGGGTTTTGCTTCACAAAGGTTATGAAGATCCATCACTACTGGATGAGGCGCTTACCTATTTTGACCCAAATAGCAACGACCTCTTTTCCCTGCGCACGCAGGCAGCCATTCATTTTGAAAAAGGGGAACTCGATCTGGCGCGTGAAGTTTACGAAAAAATTTGGCAGGCATACGATCCGTTGGATGAAGAGAATCAACTTTATTATGCCAATGCTGCCTTCGATCTGGGCATGCTGGATGATAACCCGCAATTAATCGACCGCGCCCAATATCTATACCAGCAATCCCTGGATCGCCCCTTCGACCGCAATGAAGCGGAATTCTCCCTGGGAATGTGCAATCTATACAGAGCACAAAAGGCAACCGGCGACCTGGCAAAATCTTACCTGACGCAAGCGGAAGGTTATTTTGATAAAAGTATCACCACCGCGACAGATACCCGCTCGGTAAAAAATTACTTGCGGATCGATATCCGCTATTTCTTCGAAAAGTTTCCCAACCCGCCGGGAGGAATATCTTCAGAGGAATGGACCGGTCTTCGCTTAGCACTGGAAGAAAAACTGAGGAAGCGGATAAACGAGTTGACCGACCTGCCCTCGCCTGAGGAAGAGCTCCGGGAAGCGCTACACACTTACGAGGAACAAAAAATGGGTGAAGCGGAGTATCGGCTTGTGGAGACCGCCGCGCACGCTACCCTGGGACGGCTTTATCACACCATCGGCGACTGGCAAAATGCCACGCTCAGTTACAGCCTGCTCCTGGAGCGGTATGACCTCTTTCCCGAAGCGATTATTGGCACATTGGATGTCATGGAATCCATCAAGAGGGTGGCAGATAGCCAGGTGAAGGCGAAAGAAACTGAACGACCCATTCAGGTGTACACCCTATCGATCCAGTTTTACGAGCAATTGCTCGAGGCAATGGATTTTCCCTTTATTCATGAAGAAATTACCCGTTTGAAGTCCCGCCAGGCAATCAGCTATTTGTTGAGCGAAAATCCCGACATGGCGCGAGAAATGCTCCATCAGAGTGGGATGATCGGCGCTCCACCGGATTTCATCGAAGCGTTATGGACGGATGTGGCGATTAATCTGATTCCCGACCCGGGATCCTTCTGGAAAATTCGGGACGAGCTTACCCACTGGAGTGAGAAATTTGCCGCTGACCAACCTGAACAAAAAAGCGCGCTATTCAAAGGTCTGGATGTCTATCTACAGGAAGCCTTCCAACTGGTGGATAGCACCTCTCCGCGTTACCCAACAGTCACCCCGATCTATGTAGATTTCCCGGATGAACTCATCCCGGAGAATTCTGAAATCGAAGATGTTATCTTCCGGGGTTATGTGCCGGAAATGCGCATACGGATCTGGGAGAAAATGGGGCTGCTGGTTCCCGGGGTTCGGTTCCGTCCAGGCAATCTGGAACCCGAACATTTTTCAATCCTGGTTGATGAAGTTGTCCTGGGGCAGGACCGGATTTACCTGGACCGGGTTTTTGCCAATACCAACCGGGAAGAAATTCTCCGCCTGAGCATACCGGAGGAAGATATTATTCCAGCCGACCATCCTTTGACCCATCTGGATGGTTCCTGGCTTCCAGAAAAATATCTCAGCCGACTGGAGTTTGCCGGTATCGATTTAATCAAAGATCCATACCAGTATCTGGTTTACCGGCTGGAAAGCGTCCTGGTAGATCACCTGAGCCTGTTTTCTGGATTGCAGGAAACAGAAAACCTCCTCTACACCTGGACAGAGGAGGAGAAATGGGTTGATGCAGATCTGGTGAACCGGGTATTGCCGGATATGAACGCCCGCCTCCGGTTCAGCCGGCTGGTTCGCGCCATGCTGGATGATGGAGTACCGCTCACGCGCCCCAAACAAATTTTCGACGTTGTGGAAGAAACGGGTTTGGTAAACCAGGAAGAGACCTTACGCAGGATTCGCCTGGAATTACGCGATCTCTTGCCGGGTAACCAGATAACCGCGGATCGAATCGAGGTGCCCGAATGGATCGAGACAGAGATGAAATCTTTCCTCGTCAGGAGCGAAACCGGCGAGGTCGTGGCTGCTGATCCTGGCTACCTAAAGCCCTGGATGGAAACTTTGCGACAATTGGCGGGAGATAAAAAACACCCGGTATTCATTCTGAATGACGATAGCTTACACCCGGCTTTTCGCTGGTTGCTGGCGCGGGATATGCCGGTTGCCAGGACCATGACCCGCGCAGAATTGACTGTGGGAGAATAAACCATGTCCGCTGCTTCATTTCCAGACCTGAACATTCTTATCGAGTTGGATATTCCTGAGAAAATAACCGCCGCGGAGGAAGTCCAGAAAGCGGTTACCCAACAAATTTCGATAATTTGCGCCCAACTTGGCATACCCGCCCATCCCAGGGTGCATCTCAACCCGTGGGATAAATCCCCAGACGCTGATCCGCGTTACCTGCGCTTCATTATCGAAGGCAAAGAATGTATTTACCCTCAAGAAATTCTGAGGGATGCCTGGTATGCAGCCTCACAGGACGATCGAAAAGAGGTTGAAGACCTGTTTGCTGAATTTCCGAATACTTCTGCGCAAATGCAGACCACTTTTTTCACCAACCTGGTCTCAGGGATTCTATTTTTCCAACCTGAGCGCCTGTTAGAAGAAAACCAGTTGCGATCTTATCTTCACCGCCTGGCTGAAGAAGATCCATTTTTTTCCTCACTCGAGGCAGAATCAACCCGGGTAATCAGGCAAATCTTACAGAATATCATCCGGTTGGGTATCTCGATCGCCGATCACGCTGCCCTCGCAAGCATACTCCAAGACAACCTTACCTCCGGCACAACAGCTACAGAAATCAGTGAAATGCTGATCTCCCGCCTGGCGCCCGATAGAGTCAGGGTACACATGGAGCCCGGCTACCTTAGATCTCTGACGACCCAGAGCTCCCCGGAAGACCGTGATTCCTGGTGGCATCTGCGGGAATGGCGTTTTTCCGACGCAGGCACTTCTTTACCGCCCCTGGAATTTGTCTCCGACGACACCCTGAAGCCGGGCTGGTTACGTGTCTCCATCAACCATATACTTACGCTGCCGGTTCGAATTTTGAATCTGGATGAAATCGCCGTAAATGAATCTCCCTGGCGGCTCGAGCCGGATCTGGGATATCTGCCGCGGCAAATCGAACACCCGCGGGATGGTAATTTGATGAGCGCCCTGCCTGCGGATCAGGAAAATAACCTGCCCCTGGATATTTACCGTTTCTCCCCGATGAATTTCGCCATGTTTGCCGTCTCCCGTGAAATTCAACTGCATGGCTGGCGGTTACTCACATTGAACGAAGTGGAGCGGCAGGTAAAGCTTTTTGACGAAACCTATCCGAAGCTGGTTACGGTGGTGAAAGAGAAGCTGAACCCGGCTTTACTAACCTCGATTCTGCGTGTGCTGGCAGCCGAGGGCATTTCCCTTCGCAACTATAAGCGCATTTTCGAAGCGGTGCTGGATTTCGATTACGTGGTCGTACCTGCTCCAACGCAGAGTATCATCCTGGATGATCGTTTACCAATAGATCGTCCGCCGTCTGCTGAATGGCTTGCGGAACCTTTGAATATTGCCCAATTTATCCGCACGCGCATGCCAAATGAAATTTCCGCCAAATATACCGAGGGCTGGAACAGTCTTTCGGTCTTTACGATTGCGCCAGAGGTCGAAGCTTTACTTGAACCCCGCGTGCATGGCGGCGAACCCCTGCAACCGGAAACCGTACAACAGGTGCTGTCAATTATTCGGAGAAAAATCGGCGCTGATTTCCGGCAACACCGGTATACGCCGATCATGACCAGCGCGGAATTGCGACCCTATTTACGCGAGTTGTTGGCGCCAGAATTTCCGCATTTGCCGGTGCTGGCGTTTCAAGAGTTACGCCCGGATGTAGCGGTATCGGTGATTGAGGTAATCCGCCTGGAAGAGTAAAACCGGTTATTTCCGGAGTATTGTTCCGCACCCATCAGCCGTGGGGATCAACGATATAATCAGCACATCCCATATATCGAGGCATTGGATGGCCGAATTCCACTACCCACCGACGAAAACCCTGAATCAAGTTGATGATTATTTCGGCACTTTAGTTTCCGACCCTTATCGCTGGTTGGAGGACACCGATTCGCCTGACACGCAGGCCTGGATTCAGGCACAAAATAAGCTTACCGGGAAATACCTGGAAAGCATACCCGCCCGCCAAAAGATTTATTCTCGCCTGACTTCCATCTGGAATTACGCCAAAGCCACTGCGCCTGTGGTGCGAGGGGGAAATTATTTTCAATTTCGCAACAGCGGATTGCAAAATCAGGATGTGCTGTATGTGGCTGACACTCCCAGAGGAGAAGGACGGATATTGCTGGACCCCAACGCCCTGTCCGAGGATGGCACCGTCGCCTTGAATTCATGGTCGGTCAGTAAAGATGGTCGTTACCTGGCCTATGGCACCAGCGCGAGCGGCTCAGATTGGGTGACCTGGCATGTGCGCAGGGTGGAAGACGGGGTAGATCTTCCGGACCAGGTTCTCTGGAGCAAATTTTCCAGAGCCACCTGGCTGCCGGACGGATCGGGGTTTTATTATGCCCGTTACGCAGCTCCTGAACCCGGTAAAGCCTACGAAAGCGCTAATTACGACCAGAAAATCTATCTTCACCGCCTGGGAACCCCTCAGGGTGAAGACGAGTTGATTTACGAACGCCCCGACCATACCAACTGGGTGTACGATGTGACCCAAAGCGAGGATGGACGCTACCTGATATTTCAGGCATATGAAGGCACAGATACCCGCAATCGTGTGTTTTACCTTGACCGGCTGAACCAAAACGGTGTGCTGGCGTTAATCCCCGAATTGGAAGCCGCTTACGAGTTTGTGGGCAATGACGGCTCGTTATTTTTCCTGGTCACCGATCTGGATGCCCCGCTCCGCCGGCTGATTGCTATCGATATTCATGCTCCCGAGCGGGAAAACTGGCGCACCCTGATCCCGGAAGGGAAAAACCGGTTGATAAAAGCACTGTTGGTGCACAATGAATTTATTATCGCTACCTTGCAGGACGCCTGCTCACGCCTGGAGCGGTTTGCCCTGGATGGAACTCCCTTGGGGGAAATTCCTCTGCCAGGATCAGGCGCCATTCAGGAATATGCTTATGAATTGAGTCTGCATGGCGAGCGCAGCGGAAACGAATTGTTTTATGCTTTTGTTTCGTTTGTCTTGCCGCCAACGATTTACCGCTATGATTTTGAGACGGGTTCCAGCGAACAAATCTTCCAACCGAAAATCGATTTTGATTTTTCCGCCTACACCACCGAGCAGATCTTCGTCACCAGCCTGGATGGCACCCGGGTTCCTTTGTTTCTCACCTATCGAAAGGGACTGGAGCGCGATGGACAAAACCCCACCCTGTTATACGGTTATGGCGGTTTTGATATTTCGCTTACGCCCAGCTTCACCGTACACCGGCTGGTCTGGCTGGAAATGGGCGGTGTTTTCGCCCAGGCAGTTCTACGCGGCGGAGGTGAATATGGCGAGGCCTGGCACCGGGGTGGGATGAAACTGAACAAGCAGAATGTCTTCGATGATTTCATCGCCTGCGCAGAAGGTTTGATCTCGATGGGCATCACCTCGCCAAAAAAACTGGCGATCGAAGGGCGTTCGAATGGGGGGCTGCTGGTCGGCGCCTGCCTGGTCCAGCGCCCCGAATTGTTTGGGGCGGCGTTACCCGCGGTGGGAGTGATGGATATGCTCCGCTTCCACAAATTCACCATCGGTTGGGCGTGGACTTCGGATTATGGCTCGCCGGCCGATCCGGAAGAATTTCGGTGCCTGTATGCTTACTCCCCCTTGCATAATATCCGCCCGGGGATCGCCTACCCGGCAACGTTCGTCACCACTGCGGATCACGACGACCGTGTGGTTCCGGGACATTCTTTTAAATTCACGGCTGCTTTACAAAACGCCCAGGCCGGTACAGCCCCGGTGTTGATTCGCATCCAGACCAAAGCCGGTCATGGTTTTGGCAAACCCACCACACTGATCATCCAGGA
>JAGUYX010000190.1 GCA_020061145.1 Anaerolineales bacterium
CTGGAGCTTCTCTCCGCCGAGAGTGGTTACCTGCGCACGGATAATCGCCTGCTTTTCACCCACGATGGTGGAGAAACCTGGCAGGAGGTCACAGCCAGTTTGCCCGCAGGCGCAGAGGTGCTTGGAGTCCATTTTGAGGACGCACAAACGGGCTGGCTGGTCGCCCGCACCTGGGCAGAGACAGGGACGACAGAAATCATCCTTTACCACACCGGTGACGGTGGGAATAGCTGGGAAGGCTCGCCTGTGGCGCTGGAAAATCCGCAGATGGCCTACGAAATCGCGGCCGCTTATCCGGAACCGGTGGAAAATGGCGAGTTCTGGATTGCATTAAAGCTGACTTCCAGCAGCGCTTTCGACCGGGGCAGCCTGCTAAAATCGGTCGATGGCGGCCAGAGCTGGCAAAGCCTGGGGCTGCCTGCAGGCGCCCAGGTACAGGTGGATGAAAATGGCCTGGCGCGCCTGGTAGCGCGGGAAGGCGGGCAGGCTTACATTTCCGCAGATGGGGGAATAAGCTGGTCGCTCGCCGAAGAAAGTATCTCAACCGAAACCCGGCTGGCCGAAAGCAGCCTGGCGCTGCCTCAAGGCCTGTCTGTGGAGCAGCTTCCAACAGACACGGTCGAGCTGAGTTTCGCCAACCCACAGGCGGGTTGGGCGCTTTCCCGTCAGAGCCAGTGCGCCGGCGAAAAACGCCCGCCAGCCTTTCCAGGTGAGACGTCGTTCGTCTGTTACCAGGCTGACCGGTTATGGACAACCCAGGATGGCGGACAAACCTGGACTCAGCTTGTCCTGGAACCCTAATCCGGTGTAGAATCTACCTCAAACCAACAACCGCATAATTCAATCTGGTGGAGAAAAGCCATGGCTATTGAACAAACTCGCGCCCGGATTCTCAGCCGTATCTGGCAGGCGATTGCCCAGAGTGGGGTGGATATCTCCAGCGTCCCCCAGGCAGAGCAGGAAAAGCTGGTCAGCCAGATCACCGATACCGTTTTACAATCCCTGGATGAACTCCTGGAAGAAGCGTCCCCGGTAACCCAGGAGACAACGCCTAGCGTAGAAACGAACGAACATGAAGAGAAAGTGCTCTGGCAGGGACGCCCGTTTCTCTCGCTGGTTGAAAGTTACACTCTGACCTCTGAACGGATCAAGATTGTGCATGGAATGGTTGGCCGCGATATCGAAAATTACGAATTGATCCGCATCCAGGATATCGACCTGAAGCAGGGAGCCGGGGAACGGTTGTTGAACATCGGCGATATCCACATCAAAGGGCAGGACGCCTCCCAGGGGGACGTCGTGCTGCGCAATATTAAGAACCCGGAAGATTTTTACGAAATTCTACGGCGCGCCTGGCAGGAAGCGCGTAAACGCTACGGGTTACAATTCCGTGAATATATGTAATGCTCGGAGGCCATCACGCCACGCCCAGGAAGCTCCTTAACCCAGGCTGTGAATCAAACCCCAAAGTGATAGCCAGGTGAGCACCATCACCAGGCGCAATAACAGCGTGACGAGAAATCCGCGCCGGTAGAATACGACCAGTTGCGCCAGGTTAATGGCGTATAACAGAGCGAACCCGGAAAAAACATAACCCGGGCCGTGAATTGCGAATAAGGTAGCGCTAAAAATGAGGGCAGGCTCTAACCCGGCAATCAGCAGGATCCCCAGCCAGGTGATGGTCTGCTGCCAGCGTCCAGCCAGGATCAGCTTACCGGGCAGCCTGGCAACCAAAACCACCGGAATCAAATGCAGGGTTATTTCCAGTATCACGGCTGTGGATAGATAGAAGCTAATTGCCTGGACAGTGAACACGAAGGGTGATTCGCGCATGGCAAATATCAATTCCCAGAGAACCAGCAAAACACCGCTACCCAATCCAATCCCTGCTGGCAGGCGGATCAGTTCCCTGCAGGAAGATATCGCCGGTAGCACAGGCGGCAGACCAGCCTCTTTGGTAAGGAGAACGGCAACACCACCCAGCGCCAGGAACAACAGCATGGTGGGCGGGTCCTCCCCATAAAACTGAGCACGCAAAGCCGACTCCGGTTGCGTTCCGTCCATCCACAGGAGGCGTCCGAAAACTACCGCCAGGGCGATCAAACTGTAGGTTAAAAATGATAATAAACGCTGAGCCATGACCCCAACCCTTTTTCAGCTCAGAGAAACCGGAATCTCCCGCCATTGATTCGGACAAATTCTATCTTATATTACCAGAGAATCGATACCGTCGAACCACCGAGTTTTAGACGTTGGGAAATATCAACCGCAGTTCTGGAAGTTTTGAAAGATAATACAATACCTGTGCGCGAGCCGGTATTTTTCCCAGCCCGGCGAATTACCCGGTTGACAGATTCGATCTTCGCCAATACGCTTAATACGTTGCTTGCAGAGGCAAAACGTTTCGCCCGATCAGGTAAAAAGCCTGAAAAATGGGTCAGCTCATAACAAAAGATGGAGGGCAGGGCAGGTGAATATCCGTTTTTTGAAAATCACAGGGGTGGTGATAACGATATTGTTGTTGCTGGTCGCCGCGATCTGGGGGTTATGGACGTGGTTTACCCGCCAGGCTTTACCTAAAACCAGCGGCAGGCTGGAGCTACCCGGCCTGTTGGCGCCAGTGGAGATATTACGGGATGAGTATGGGGTGGCGCATATTTACGCTCAAAACCCGCACGATCTATTCTATGCCCAGGGGTTTGTCCACGCCCAGGAGCGTTACTGGCAGATGGAATTTCAACGCCGGGTCGCCTCCGGGCGGCTTTCCGAGATCTTCGGAGAAGATACCCTGGAAACGGACATCTATTTACGTCATTTTGGTTTCTCCCGGTTAACCGCCCAATCCTACGACCTGCTGGATGAGGACTCTCGCCTGGTGGTCGATGCCTACGCTGAGGGAGTGAACGCCTACCTGAACGGGCGCCAGCCGCGGCAAATGGGTCTGGAATTCGCCCTGCTGCAATTACAGGGAGTTCAGTTTGAGATCGAGCCCTGGAGCGGGATGGATGCCATGTTATGGGCATGGATGTTGATTTACGATCAATCGGATGAGATGGAAACCGAGCTGAATAATGCCGAGTTATTAGTCCGGCTGGGCGAGGAACGCTATATGGATACTCGCCCGCCCTACCGTGCGGATCGACCGGTAATCATTCCTTCCTCGGAGCTCAGCCCGAGTGGCCCACAGGCCTCTGCTCCAGGCAGTCAGCCGGCAGACCTGGCCCTGGTACGCAGTTTATTCCAGAAGGCGGAAATCAGCCGGGATCAACCGCCTGTGCTGGCTAAGCTCGGCCTGGGATCGATTGGCGCTTCCAACAGTTTCGCGGTCAGTGGCGCCCTGACCAACACCGGCAAGCCTATCCTGGCGAACGACCCGCATATGAGTGTGAATATGCCGGCGTTATGGTATCAAGTAGGCCTGTACTGCGTGGAAAAATCCGTCGAATGTCCTTACCGCGCCCACGGATTCTCTTTGCCGGGTGTGCCCGGGCTACTGATCGGTTTCAACGACCGCATCGCCTGGGGTCTGACCAACGCCAGTTTCGACGCTGAGGACGTGTTCATCGAACGGATCAATCCCGCAAACCCCAACCAGTACGAAGTTAACGGTGAATGGGTGGAGATGGATACCCGCCGCGAAGAATTCCTGGTTAATGGGCGGGAGGAACCGGTGGTGATCCAGGTACGCAGCACGCGCAACGGGCTGGTGGTTACTGATCGCATGGTGGATTGGGCGCCTTTCACCTATGAAGAGGAGGGTTACCAACCCTATGCTCTGACCTATGCCTGGACAGCGCTTCAGCCGGTGCAATCGGTGCGCGCTGTCTTGCAGGTTGTAAAAGCCCAGAACTGGACCGATTTTGTGGATGCCCTGCAATATTTTGATGCCGGGAAACAAAACTGGCTTTACGCCGATACCGAGGGCAATATCGGTTATGTCATGCCAGGTAAAGTACCCGTGCGTGCCGGAGGGGATGGCAGCTTGCCGGTGCCGGGTTGGACGGATGATTACACCTGGACCGGTTTTATCCCTTATGCGGACACCCCACAGGTGTTCAATCCCGAGCAAGGATTTATCGTCACAGCTAACAACCCTCAGGTGCGGGCTGAAGATTATACCTACCTGCTTAGCGTTTATCATGACCGCGGCCAGCGCGCCCAACGGCTGACAGAACTGATCCAGAGCGACCCGGATGGAGTCTCGATGGAAGATGCGGAACGTTATCAGACCGATAACAAGAGCCTGTCCGCGGAGGAGATTATTCCCTACCTGAAAGGGTTATCCTTTTCCAGCAGCGAGATGGAGACGGCGCGCAATACCCTGCTGAACTGGGATGCGCAGATGACCATGGATAACGCCGAGTCTGCCCTGTTTAACATCTTCTGGGCACACCTGTTGATGGAGATTTACGCCGACGACCTGCCGCCAGAATTGATCCCGGATGGGGATAGCTATTCTTCCGATTACGTCGCCGATTTGCTCACCCGTCCGGATGCTATGTGGTGGGACGATATCAACACCGTTGACGTAAAAGAAACCCGGGATGACATCCTGGTACGCGCCTTTGAGGCGGCGTACCGCGATGGTGTGGAACGCTTTGGCGAGGAGCTCTCCGCATGGCGCTGGGGAGAACTGCACACGATCACCTTCCGCAATGCCACGCTGGGGAGTTCAGGCATCAGCCTGATCGAAAACATCTTCAACCGCGGGCCTTTCCCCACCCACGGCAGCGAATCTGTGGTGCAAAAGACCTGCTGGGACGCCCTGGATCCCTATACGGTGACCTGCATTCCGGCTCTACGCCAGGTGATCGACCTGGGTGACTTGAGCAACTCGCGGCTGATCCACAGCGTAGGCCAGAGCGGGCATCCCATGCACCCACACTATGATGATTTCATCGACGACTGGCGTCTCTTCCGCTACCATAAGCCGAACTTTACCCGGGCGGAAGTGCTGGCAGGCCCCTACGATTTGCTCACTTTGCAACCCGGACCGTAAGTCGCCTTTTGATTGAGGCAAGAGACCCGACATTTTATAACTTCACTCGCCAGTGGAAAACCGCTGGCGAGTGAAACGATTAGTGTGGGAATGAAAAGCGTAACCCCTCTTACCAGTACCTTTACCCACCCCTTCTGGGCGGGAGTGCGCGCCTGCCTGCCGTTGGCGATCGGCGTGTTGCCTTTCGGGCTGATCTACGGTGTGCTTGCGCTGCAGGCCGGTCTATCCCAACCGGCAGCGCAGGCGATGTCCAGCATCATTTTTGCCGGGTCAGCCCAGTTCATTACCGTGGAACTGGTGCGTCAGGGAATCCCGGGAGCGTTACTGGTCCTGACCATCCTGGTCGTCAACCTGCGTCACATGCTTTACAGTCTTTCGGTTGCCCCGCATATTCAACATCTCTCGCGCGGCTGGAAAGCCGCCCTGGCTTACCTGTTAACCGACGAAGCTTATGCGGTAATTATCACTTTCTTCAACAATCAACCCAAAAGCCCGCAAAAACACTGGTACTTTCTGGGCGCCGGTCTGACCTTATGGAGCGGCTGGCAAATCAGCACCGCCGGGGGCATTTTTCTGGGGGTGGTGATCCCGGCAAGCTGGTCGCTGGAATTTTCCGCCACCTTGATGTTCATCGCCCTGGCAGCCCCGACGATCAAAAACAAACCCACTTTGGCCGCGGCGCTGGTAGCCGGGGTGACGGCTTTACTGGCTTTCGGTTTGCCCTTAAAGTTGGGATTGTTAGCGGCGGCTGGCACGGGTTTATTAGCCGGAGCGCTGGTGGAGCGGTTTACATGAATATCTGGCTGGTGATGCTGCTGGGAGGTTTGCTCACTTACCTCACCCGCCTGTCGTTCATCCTGTTGCTCGGGCGCGGGGCATTTCCGGCATGGTTACTGCGCCTGTTGCAATACGTCCCTCCGGCGGTGCTTTCGGCGATTATCTTCCCGGAAGTCCTGTTCCGGGAGGGTCAATTGCACCTGGCAATAGACAACCTGCGCCTGCTGGCTGCGCTGGTCGCTGCAGTCGTTGCCTGGCGCTGGCACAATGCCCTGCTGACCATCCTGACCGGCATGCTGACCCTGTACCTGCTTCAGGCGCTGTTCGCCTGATCAGGGTACCTGGATAGTAATTTTGGTCAGCTTGCCGGGCTCTACGTTTACTTCGCGCTGCACCAGTATCGTATTGAAATAAAAAGTGATCTGGTATTCGCCGGCCGGTAAATTTCCCAGGGCAAAACTTTCTTCAAAGGGTGGGGCGCCACGGTAGCGATCGTCTGCGTAGGTTTTCAGATACCAGGTATCCAGAGCACGCTGACCGGGACCGGCCAGCCGCTCGATGACGATATTCTCAGCTACCGGGTAATTTCCGGCAGCATCCACCAGGCTGCCTGCCAGGGCGCCGGTGGGTGCTCCGGTTTCATCCGGCAGCTGCGCCAGCCATAAAACCGGGTTAACTGCTGCCTGGAACTGGTTCTCCCCGTAACGCACCTCAAAATGCAGGCTGCTCCCGGAGATATCCCCGCTGCTGCCTACCTTACCGATTTCCTGCCCGGCCTGAACAGTCTCACCGGTCTGCACGCCAAGCTGCGAAAGGTGCCCATACAGGGTATACACCGGCCCATCCAGTTGAGGC
>JAGUYX010000315.1 GCA_020061145.1 Anaerolineales bacterium
GACACACCGCAAGTGTGGTGGTGATGAAGGTGCAAGAGTATACTGATCTGCCCCATGGGAAAACCCATCGATCGCGAATAGAGCAAAAAGTCGTGCAACGAGTGGCGCATAAATGTTTCCGCCCAGTTACCTAAAACCCGGGCGAATAACGAAGAATCCTCTATTATTAATTTCTCTTATTAGTTAAGCTTCATAAACTATATGCGCATTTACCCGATTGTCAAAGATTGGCTGGAAAATTCCCGGATTATACCCACCCCTTGCGCCGGATCCAGAGCAGAATCCCTGCAGGGATGCTTACCATGAGGGCCAGGTTGATTAAAAAACTCAACGGGCTCGTCCACTCTACCATAGGGTAATACGTGGCGAAAAAATTCATTCCGAAAAACCCGGCCAGAAAGGATGCCGGCATAAAGATGGTGGTGATCATGGTCAGGGTTTTCATAATCTCGTTCATCCGGTTATTGACCACGGAAAGATAGGTATCCAACGTGCCGCCTGCCAGATCGCGGATGTTCTCCACAATTTCATGGGTCAGAACCAGCTGGTCGTAAATATCCCGAAAATATACCCGTGAACTTCGGTCGATCACCGGGTAATCGTCGCGAGCCATGCGGTTGAATACCTCGCGCTGGGGAGCCAGCACCCGCCGCAATTTCAAGGCAGACCGCTTGGTACGGAAAATATCCGCCAATATCTGCTGGTTTGCGCCGTTGAATATTTGGTCCTCCACCGCGTCGATCTGGTCATCTATCTCTTCTGCAATTGGCAGGTAACTGGCGACAATCGCATCGCAAATTTTGTAAAATAAATAATCTACCCCGCCTCTTACGTACCGTTCATCGCGCTGGCAGTGCTCCCAGGCCAGGTCAATCAAGTGAATCGGGTCTTCGTGATGTGTTACCAGGAAATTGTGCCCTAAAAATACATCCAGTTCGTGGATCTGAACCGGATCGGCCTGCTCTGGCAGGTATTCGATCGGGTGGAGCACGATATACAGGTACTCTACCCAATCGTCGATTTTCGGTATATGGGATTGCTGTAAAGCATCATCGATCGCCAGAGGGTGAAATTGAAAAACCCGGCTGAGAATCATGCTGATTCCAGGCGGATCTTCATTGGAAAAATCGACCCATAACAGCCCATTTGGTGAAGTTAACAGGCTGGCAATTTCATCGGTTGCCGGGTGAATGATTTGAGTACCGCTTTTACTCATATAGAGAGTGCGCATGGATTGGACCTCGGGAGAAGTTTTGATACCTGCCGGTTTGATTGTACAATACAACTGCCGGTATAATCATGTAGCGTTTATGCGCGCCAGATAAATATTCAATGTACTGTGTTGTGGTTTTGGCAGTCAGGTGCACGCTTCGCAGGGCGTAAGTTTGATTGTTGGCGGTTTTTCTTCACCCACGATCGGCAAGAGGTATCTTGGACTACCACGAACTCGATGATAGCTACCTGGTTCAGTTGATCACACGTGCTCATGCCGATGCGTTGGGCGAGCTTTACGATCGATATGGCCGGTTGGTTTTCAGCCTGGCGTTTAATATCGTCGGAGATGAAGCCGTAGCCGAGGAGATCACTCAGGATGTGTTCACCAGCGTGTGGGAAAAAGCCGGTACCTACCGCTCAGATCAAAGCCGGGTCAGCACCTGGTTGAGTAGCATCACGCGTTATCGCTCAATCGATATCCTGCGCCGGCGCGGTGCGCGCCCGGAACAATATAGCGTTCCCTGGGGCGACCTGCATGCAGAAATGATCCCCGACCAGATCTCGACGGATGAACGCGCCGAGGAGCTGATTTTACAGAAGCGTGTCCGGGCCGCGCTGGCTGAGCTCCCCGCGGAACAAAGAGCAGCTCTGGCGCTGGCTTATTTCCGTGGATATTCCCATAGCGAAATCGCCGCCGAGCTGGGGCAACCCTTAGGAACCGTGAAAACTCGCATCCGCCTGGCAATGCAAAAATTACGCAACTTACTGGATGAGGAAGATCATGCCTGATACATCCAGTGCATTCTGCCATGCGTATACATGGTGGGGCTGGAGATGGGTGATCGCCCAATCGAGGTATTTAAATGGCTGTTGAGCAACATATCATTGAATTAATCCCTGAATATGTCCTGGGGTTATTGGACCCTGTTGAAAGCCAGCAAGTTGAGCAGCACCTGCAGGCTTGTGCTGCCTGCCGGGAAGAAGAGCAGGCGCATCGGCAGGTAGTTGGGTTGCTGGCGTACAGCGCGCCACAAAAAGACCCCTCCTCGAAATTACGCCAGCGTATTCTTCAGGTGCCTGGGACACAGGCTATTCAAGCTACGGAAAAACCCATCCCCAACCAGTTCTGGCAGAAACTTGCCCATTTCTTTGGCTCTCCCAGCCCAGGTTGGGTAGCTCTCACCGTGTTTTTGTTTGCCGCCTGGTTGCTTTCCGCGCTTTTATTAGGCGCGCAAATTTACCAGCTACGGGCAGAACTTGCCCGCCAAAGCCCGCTGCAGGTGATTGCGTTGAAAGGAACAGAATCCGCTCCGGAGGCAACCGGTGTGTTGATCGTCAGTGTGGATGGAACACATGGCGCCCTGGTGGTCGATCGTTTACCGAAGCTGGACGAAGCCAATGAATATCAACTCTGGTTGATTCGGGATGATCACCGGGAAAGCGGGGGAGTATTTTCAGTGGGCAAAAGCGGCTACGGAGTATTGTATGTCAGCTCCGAAGAGCCATTATCCAGTTATCCGTCGTTCGGCATTACCATCGAACCGGCAGGGGGCAGCCCTGGACCTACCGGTGAAAAGGTGCTGGGCGGGGATTTGTAACCGCGGACATCAGGCGGAAACAACCCTCCATCAATCCTCCGGCTTACGGGCGACAAGAAACTCCAAAAACCTCTCTCCATCCTGGCGCGTACCCCAGCTAAGAATCTGATAATCGGCAAAGGATTGGCGCAACTCGCCAGGGTCCAAATAATGCTCGCGTTTTTCTTGGCTTTGTTGTTGATTCAGGAAAGTTTCGAAAATCAGAATTCCACCCGCTTTTAACGCCCGATTATAGAGCGGGAAAATCCCTCGGTCCAGAAAACGAATATTGACGATCAGGTCAAAATGAGCCGCAGGTAACCAGAGTTTGCTAAGATCAAAAACTGCGGGGTAAAATGCAAGGGAGTGGCGCCGGGCTTCTTTGTGCGCCAGGCGTAAAGCGACCAGTGAAATATCCAGACCAATGATTGTCCAACCCAGTCCCGCCAGAAAACGTCCATTGTTTCCCAGCCCGCAGGCAATGTCCAGCGCCAATCCTGGCACAGGCGCCCAACTACCCACCTGGCGAACCAGATGATTGGGTGGGCGGTTCAGGCGTTGTTTGCCCTCCAATAAATATCGTTCGTTCCAGCGAATGGCATCTGGATGGTTCATACTGTCTGACTTTGATTATATAATAGGCAAACTGTATTTCTCAGTCCGAAGCTTTGTAAATTAACTCGGCGGGTTACCTTGCTTTGAAATAAGCACCACAGGAAAGACATGGAGCATAAAGAACAGAATTTGACCCTGCTGGTAGTCATCTTGCATGACCTGGAGTGTTTTGG
The DNA here is from genome assembly GCA_020061145.1 of Anaerolineales bacterium. Lineage (GTDB taxonomy): Bacteria > Chloroflexota > Anaerolineae > Anaerolineales > DRKV01 > JAGUYX01. The sequence goes on from JAGUYX010000315.1 coordinate 3,581, forward strand.
CGAACTTTTACACGCCTGGAAATCGATTGGCGTCCCGGGGGTAACCATATTACAAAGCCTGGGGGGTTTCCAGGCCCAATCGCTGGTGCAACGTTCGGGTCTGACCAACTTGCTTGGTATTTTTGACCAGGGGAAAACCGGACAACGCACCCTCCTGGCCTTGATCGATGATCCTGACATGCTGGCGCGTGCGATGGCTGAGGCGGACCGGGTAGTGCGAGGTTTTGATCGACCCAGCAGCGGCATCCTGTTTACCCTGCCCGTAGGTAACGCCCTGGGGCTAAAAAAATGGGGAGTCAAACCCGCAGAGGTGGATGCAGAGGCGGAATCCGAGGTGAAAACCGGCACTCCTGCGCTTCTTAGCTGGTTTGAAGAAGAGTTGAAAGCGCGAGGCGAGGCAGCGTTATTAAAACGCTGGCGGGAGCAGCGTTCCACGCCAATTTCAGGCGTCACTGCGCACCTGAAACAATCTGTGCCGCTGGTGCGCACCGATGACCCGCTGACACGGGTAGTGCAACAGATGAGCCAGAACTCGCTTCCTGAAATTGCCTGCGTGATCAATAGCGAACAAAGGTTGGTGGGGATGATTGCCCAATACCAGTTGGGAGAGACGATGCTGGTCAGTATTATTCCGGAAGAATTTATGGATAGCGCCGAGGATTATTCGCTGGCGTTGGATGTCGCCCGGGGTATTCGCCCACAAATTGCCGCCGATATCATGCAATCGCCGGTATATATTTCCCTCAGCGATACATTGGAAGTTGCCTATCAGCGCATGCACCGGGCACGCCTGGTTGGATTGCCGGTTGTGGATGAACAGTATCATGTACTGGGCTATTTGAGCCTGCTGGATATCCTTGCTTATTGTTATCCCGCTGAAGGATCGGACGCGTAGCAGGTATAATTCGGGGGTATGGTCAAACCCGATTGACTGCCCTATCGAAAAATGACACCATGGAGAACAGGATGATGAGGTTTTTGGAGCAGAGACACCCCGGGAAGGTGGGAATTCTTCTGGCAATTGCCCTTGTATGGCTGCTTGCAGGTTGTAGCCCGGCAGCAGATAGCTCCGGGGCCGCGGAAGTGGTGGAAGCTTATTACCAGGCGTTGGCGGATGAAAACGCAGACCAGATGCGCAGTTTGTCCTGCGCTGCCTGGGAAGAAAACGCTCAACTGGAATTCGATGCCTTTGCCGGTGTGGAGACTGAACTGGACAGCTTTGTCTGTGAAGTCAGCGGCACAGATGGCGAATTTACCCTGGTGGAATGTAGCGGCAAGATTGTCGCTACATATGGCAATGAAAAACAGGATTTTGATTTGGGGGATGTGACCTACAAGTCCCTGGTGGAAGCGGGGGAATGGCGGATGTGCGGTTATTAATTCGGGGTATGGTCACGATTATTCGGTATGTTGCGTAAGATATTCACCCGTCAAAATGGATATGCCCTGTTGCTTTGCCTGATCGTGCTGCTGGTCTATCTGCTCAGCGCAGATCAGTCACCTCAATGGATTTATCAGGGCTTTTAAATGACCTTAGGTCAGATTCTGGTATTTGCGGTGCTCAGCCTGGTTATTGGGCGTTGGGCAAATCTGCGCTGGCGTCCCTGGTTGCTGATGGTTTTCAGCCTGCTGGCGATTTATTGGCTTCAACCGGGTATGCCCTTGCGTTATATGGATTTCTGGTTACCGACACTGGCTCTGGCGCTTACGGTGTGGGTTTGGGCAGCCACCCGTTCCGGCGGGCTACGCCAGTTATCTTCCGCTGATCTGGGAGCTGCCGGGTTGATCCTGGTCGTGGTGCTGTTGATTGGTCTGACCCGCTACGTTGCTCCGCTGTGTTGCCTGACCGCCACCCGCCCACCGCCTGTTTCGCAGATCGGCCTGGGTCTGGTTTTTGTTGCCGGATTGGGGCTTTTCCTGAGGCTGATTCGGGGAAACAGATCCTGGATTCTGGGCTTCGGAGTGATTTTCATTCTGATCGTATTTGTAATCCTGAAAACAGAACCACTGACGACTGCCCTGAGCGCTGCAGTCCGCGGTTTGATGCAACAGGATGTCGCCCTGGCGAGTGCTCTGGATGTACGCTGGTTAGGGTTTTCGTATATCGCTTTTCGACTGTTGCACGTTCTGCGTGATCGCATGGCAGGTCGCTTGCCTGATACCGGCCTGGGCGAGCTGGTTAGCTTCATCCTGTTTTTCCCGGCGCTCACCGCCGGCCCCATCGATCGAATCCAGCGCTTTTCAAATGATTTTCGCCATGATTTCCGCCTGGACAGCCCCCAGTTACTCGAAGCCGGTGAACGCCTGGTCTGGGGCATTTTCAAGAAATTTGTGTTGGCCAATGCGCTCACCCTGCTGGCGCTCAACGCCTTTAATGCCAACCAGATCCAATCTCCCTTCTGGATGTGGGTGGTGGTGTACGCTTACGCCCTGTTGATCTATTTTGATTTTTCTGGTTATACAGATGTGGCTATCGGTCTGGGTCTGCTGAGTGGCATCCGCCTGCCAGAAAATTTCTCTCGTCCTTATTTGCAAAAAAACCTGACCCAATTTTGGAATAGCTGGCACATGACCCTGGCCAATTGGTTCAGGGCATATTATTTCAACCCGCTCACACGGGCTTTGCGTGGCGCCCGGTCTCTTCCGGTGGGATGGATTATTTTAACCGGGCAGCTGAGTACCATGGTTTTGTTGGGTCTGTGGCATGGCGTGACCTGGAATTTTGCGATCTGGGGCGCCTGGCATGGCCTGGGACTGTTCCTGCATAATCGCTGGAGCGAGTTTCTCCGCCGCCGGGACCAGCCCGCGGAAAATTCGCCGTGGAGACAACGCCTGTTGAATGCCGGTGGAACCCTGCTGACCTTCCACTATGTCGCCCTGGGTTGGGTATGGTTTGTTTTGCCTACCCCACAACTGGCCTGGCGGGTGTGGAGTGTCTTGCTTGGACTGGGATAAAAGACGGATGGATAAAGTTTCTACTCAATCCTATTCGGCTTCGCCCGCAACTGCATCGGGGTTTATTCGAGGCGTCCTGCTTAAAGCTGCCCTGTTTTTGATTTTAATCAACCTGTTATTCGTTGCTGTGTACCCCCTGTCCACCCTGGGAAGGTTGAGCCTCTACAATTGGCTGTTTCCAGGCAGGCTGCGCTTACCTTTTGGTGAAGCCCCGGAGCGTGCCTATAATCTCAGTTTGTATCAGCTGGATGCCATGTTTGCCTCGCATGTTTTGAACGGTACACCAAAACCCGCTTCCGAATACCGCGTATTTTTATTAGGGGATTCCAATACCTGGGGGTTTTTGTTGCGAAATGAACAAACCCTGGCAGGCAGGCTGAACGCTCTCAAGTTAAGCACACCGGATGGGCAGGAGATTCGTTTTTATAATCTCGGTTATCCAACCATCTCCCTGACCAAAGACTTATTGCTGCTTGATTATGCTTTGCGTTATGATCCGGATATGGTGATCTGGTTGGTAACCCTGGAGGCTTTTCCACAGGAAAAACAACTTTCATCCCCCCTGGTACAGAACAACCCTGCTCCTGTGCGCCAATTAATCCAGACTTACCAACTACCGGCGAACCCGAACGACCCCGCTTTCGCGGAAGAAACCCTCTGGGAGCGAACGATTCTCAGTCAGCGCCGCACCCTGGCAGATATGTTGCGCCTGCAATTGTATGGCGTGATGTGGGCTGCCACCGGGATCGATCAGGATTATCCTGCGACCTACACTCCGGTGCAGTCCGACCTGGCACCGGATCTGGAATATGGCGAATTTTCACCACCTGAATTGCCCGTGGAGAACCTGGCGTTTGATGTCCTTCTGGCGGGCAACAAAATGCTGGGTGAGCGGCCTTTGCTGATTGTCAATGAGCCGATTTATATTTCCCGGGGCGAAAACAGCCATCTGCGCTACAATTTTTACTACCCTCGCTGGGCTTATGATGAGTACCGGCGATTGTTGGCGCAGGAAAGCCAGAATAATGGGTGGATAACCCTCGATCTTTGGGATATGATAGAGCCCGGTTTTTTTACCAATACCGCCATCCACCTCGATCCGGAAGGTACAGAAATGTTGGCTGAGCGGATCGCAGAATTTCTGTACTCCATGTTGAGCAAGGATACCGCGACCAAGTAAGCCTCATGTCTTTTTGCCTGCACACCAGTTTTCACCCTTCCCGAACTTTCCTGGCACTGTTGCTGTTTTTGCTTGTGCTGGCGGGGTGCCAGCCTGCCGGTATAACCGGAGAAGAGCCCGCGCCCCGAACGTTAAATTCCGCAACGCTCCCCCCGCCGAGTGTGGTTACCCTGCACCAATCCGACATTCCGCTGGAGTTGCCGGATCAAAGCGCCTCACCAGCCACACCGGTCAGCCCGGTTTCATCCGGGAAGACGGAGATTCAGGGAACCCCGCGCAATGTTCCAGCCACACCTGCTGAGACCCTGCCCACCGCGACCCCTGATTACACGCCAACTCCCGATGTGCGCCCCCGCCCGGAATCCTGGCGTTCCTGGCCTGTTGTGCCTGCCGTTAGCCAGCGTGCAATTGATATTTACCAGCATGGGCAGGCAATGGGGAATAACCCGCAGGTGTTTTCCATTATCGGCGATTGCCAGAGCGAACCCCCGGTATTTTTTGGTATTTATGCCACCGACCGGTATATTCTTTACCCGGATGAGGCATATTTGCAGGAAACCATCGACTACTTTCAAGGGAATTTCGACCGGCGGCATACCACGGTGAAAAATGGATTAAGCGTCGCCTCGGTATTCTCACCCCTGTGGGCTCCCAAAGATCTTTGCCAGGCCGGGGAAACCCCGCTGGAGTGCGAATTTCGCCTGTACAAACCCAGTTTTGTGTTTATTAATCTGGGGACAAACTGGAAAGGCGGAGATGGAACCACACACGCTGCCCGTTTACGCGAAATCCTGGATTTTGTGATTGCGCAGGGTGCGGTGCCAATTCTCTC
>JAGUYX010000234.1 GCA_020061145.1 Anaerolineales bacterium
CCGAGACGATCTTCAACCAGGGATTGTTCACTGCGAGTAGATATGATTACACCGGCGATCAACAAGATGAACGCCAATCCGCCACCTATTGCCAGAATTAATACCATCGGGGACATCTCATCTACTCCTGATAACTGAGTTCCCTATCGCCGGCGTCCACCAATCCCAAAAATGGTTGATGGGAGATGAATACCAGTGGCTTCGATTTTTTCCATGAATTTAGGCCGTAATCCGGTGGGTCGAAGCCTGCCAATGACTTTGTTCTGTTCGTATCCTGCCTGCTCAAAGAGGAAAATATCCGTTGTAGTGATGACATCGCCCTCCATACCACTGACTTCGGTAATATTGACAATCTTTCGCGTCCCATCGCGCATACGTTCTTGATGAACAATCAAATCAATTGCTGAAGATACTTGTTCACGAATCGCCCGTGAAGGTAATTCAACCCCTGCCATCAAAGTCATGGTTTCCAAACGCGCCAGCGTATCACGCGGGCTATTTGAGTGTAGAGTGGTCATCGAGCCGTCATGACCGGTGTTCATCGCCTGCAACATATCCAGTGCAGCGCCATCGCGAATTTCACCAACAATTATCCGGTCAGGACGCATACGCAAGGAATTTACTACCAAATCACGTATCGTAACTTCACCTCTTCCTTCGATATTCGCTGGTCGGGATTCCAGAGTTACCACATGTTCCTGGCGCAACTGCAATTCGGCTGCATTCTCGATGGTAATAATCCGTTCATCCACGGGGATAAATTGCGACAGGATATTCAGTAATGTCGTTTTACCTGATCCTGTACCGCCGGAGATTACGATATTAATCCGTGATTCCACACAGGCTTTCAAGAATTGCAGGGCTTCTGGCGTTATAGAACCGAACTCTAATAATTGGTCTAAACTGATCGGATTCTTGAAGAATTTTCGAATAGTCAGCACCGGGCCAACCAGAGAAAGCGGGGGAATCACAGCGTTCACACGGGATCCATCTGGCAATCGGGCATCCACATATGGGCTCGATTCGTCGATACGCCGGCCGATTGGGGCAACGATGCGATCGATAATCCGGCTGACATGCTCATCACTTTCAAAGGTTACCGGAACCCGATATAACTTCCCCTTTCGCTCAACATACAGGTTCTTCGCCCCATTTACCATAATTTCGGTGATGCTTTCATCTTCCAGGAGGGGTTGTAACGGGCCAAATCCCAATATTTCAGCAGCAATCTGCTCGAACAATCGGAATTTTTCCGGACGGGTCAGGATGATATTTTCTTCAGCCAGCACCTGGTCAAATAAATCCTGGATAGTATTTCTTACCTCGGAGATTTTTGACACATCCATGGATGGATCCAACTCTGCCAGGAGCCTGTTTTGAACGCGCGTTTTCAGATCAGATAATGTATCTCGCTGGTTGCTGATCCCCGGCGGAGTAACTCGTCTGGATTGTAAATTAACCAGCTTGGATCGTGACTCCTCACCGTCAGGATCTACCTTATTTGAGTTTATGTTTGTTCCTTGTTCGATTCTCTTCAAGAGCGACATGGATAATTCCTCAATACCTCAGCCAGATAATAACACCATTATCAATAGACGATTTATACCACGTTGTGCTCGTTTACCTGTAAGGTGGATATTGTTTGGCGAACGGTTTCGGCCAGGCTCAGTATGCTGCGTGCCACAGGTCGTGATTTATCTTTAAGGATAAAAGGTATGCCTCGATTAACTGCCGGAACAACAATCTTTTCCTCGAGAGGAATGACCGCGGGCACTTCCTGCTTGAAACTTTCAGCGACCCGTTCGGGCGTAATGGCTATCCTTTTATCGAATTTATTCATTACCAGAACGACTCGCTGGCGCTCGATTTTCAAAACATCGAGTAAGTCTATAAAAATGCGTGCACTTTTAATCGAGGGGATGTCCTGGTTCAATACCAGCAATAACAAATCTGTCTCATCCATCGCCGCCAGAACTGCATCCGTCAGGGTCGATGAAGTATCGACAATAATATAAGAAAATCGACGCCGCATAAAGCGTAAAATATTGGTCACGTGCTCTGCCGTCACGTTTTCGGCATATTCTGGGCGGGGTGGCGCAGCCAATACTCGAATCCCAGAGGCAGCATGATTAATAAGCACTTCTTCCAGTAAATCCGGATCCAGTTCGTCTGCCTTGGTGGCAATATCCAGAAAGCTGTATCTGACCTGCTCGTTGAGAAAAACCGCGGCGTCTCCAAACTGCAAATTTGTATCCACCACGGCGACGGGAGTATCACTGTTATGCAAACTGATTGCCAGGTTCATGGCGATGGTGGTACAGCCAGTGCCTCCTTTGGGGCTGTACACCATAATGATATTCCCCTCTGCCCCGCCGCCTAACCCACCTGTAGAAGAGCCGCCTCGCCCCGCCTGGGCAGGCGCCACCACCGCGGTCATGGCCTTCTCGGATTTGGCCATGCTTCCCGCTCTACGAATAGCAGAGGTCAGCTCATCAACCGTGGGTGGTTTTGCCAGGAAATCGCGTGCGCCGGCTAACATTGCCCGGCGCATATAATTTGGATCGCTTTGGACAGAGAGAATGACAATCTGCGAGTAGGAGATGATCTTTTTAATCTTCTCCGTAGCGGTGATGCCATCCATATCGGGCATGTTGATGTCCATCAAGACTACATCGGGGGTTAACTCTTTCGAGAGATCAATAGCTTCCCGCCCTGAGCGCGCTGCGCCAACCACCTCGATGTCGCTTTCAAACTGTAATAATTTGCGTACATTCTCGCGAGTCTCCGCGATGTCATCCACAATCAGGACCCGAATTTTTTCGCCATTACTCATCCAGATACTCCACAGGGAGATTTTTGTATGGATTTACCAATAATCTATTTTAACCTCACCGGTTATGGATTCTGAACAGGTTCAGTGGCATCATTTTCTAACACTGGCGCCATCAATTCATCCACACGGGGCTCAACTCCATAAGGTAATCGCGCAGGCAAAGGAATATTGTACTGGTCAAACAGATACTGCAAGGTAACCGCCTCGGTGGGATTGTCGGTATTATCTCCTGCAGAACGTAAGGCCAGGGTTAGCTCCGCCCCTGCATACACCAGATAATTCAAGGTGATTGCATCTTGAGGATTGACCACCAGCGTGATCACATCCGGGAGGCGAACAGGCGCCTGTTGTACAGGCTGTTCTGCGGGTTGCTCAATCCCCTCCGGCTCCGGTGTGACAACAGCCTGAGCGGTGGTTGCCAGTTCACCTTCTTCGGTCTCGAATGGAAAATCTCCCACGCGTAAAACAGTTACATTTTTTAGTACAGATTGGCTGACCATTCTTGGGCGCTGCATGGTTTCAGAAGGAACCACATAAAGTGGTATCGCCAGGGAGGGATCAACCTCAACCCGACCCTGAACCCCAGCGCCGCCTCCCGGGACGATCTGGCCAGTCAGGTTGCGCAAAGTTTCCGTCTCCTGGATTGAAGCAGTCGCTTCATCCCCTGCTCCGGTTCCGGCAACAAAGCCAGTACCCGGGCTGACCACACCGGCTACCCGGTTTGGCAAGATCGTTTGATAATCGATGTCCATATCTACAAGCAGCATCGTGGCGATCACATCTACGTGATCTCCCGCCCGAGGGGCATAAGATACGCTTGAAAGTCGGCTGATGGGAATAGAGACGGCTACTTTACCCGGTTCAATTACCAGCGCCCAATCCGAACCACCAAGAGGTAATGCCTCTCCGGTGTCCAGCAATACCTGACTGGTTAACAACATGCCGGCTTCGAGATCGAATCTGGCTTTGCGCCCGACCACTTCGGCCAAC
>JAGUYX010000070.1 GCA_020061145.1 Anaerolineales bacterium
ACCCAACCTATTCATTCAGGAGGATTTTATTATGTTGATGGATCGCGTAATCGGGGCATTTACCTTTCGCCGAGAAGTTTATTCGGAGGTCGAAAAGGACACCAGCTTCACACAAACTGCGTGGTTGATTGTCGCAGTCGTAGCCTTGCTGAGCTCACTTGGCGGCGGCGCTGGCCTGCTTCGGGAGAGTTTTTTCAGCTGGCTTCTGGGAGGTATTGTTGGGGCTGTTTTCGCTGTGGTGGGGTTTGGACTGGCCGCTTTTGTTATGGCGTGGTTGGGCCGCACCATGTTCAATGCCGAAGTCACCTTCGACGAAATTGTGCGCACATTGGGGCTGGCATATGTCTGGACCGCAGTCGGGGTGCTTGGAATTTTCGGCGCTCTCTCGCCCGCACTCGTCTGTCTGATCGGACCACTTCAGTTTGTTGGATTTATTTTGGGACTGGTAGCCTCGCTTTTTGCCCTGAAAGAAGCCCTCGATCTGGAATGGATGCAGGTCATCATCACAGTAGTCATTGGTTGGATTGTGATTGTGGTGATCAACGTGATCGCAGGTTCGATCCTGGCTGTGTTAGGTCTGGCCGCAGCGGGTCTGGCGGGCGCTTTCGGCTGATCCAGGCGATAAAAAAAAATTAATAAAAACTGCCACTGGAAAATTTTCCAGTGGCAGTTGGTAATTAATCCAGGTTTATCCCTGGAGGACCTTCTCGGCGCTCTGGACGGCGATGCGTTTGGGCTTGGCTTCTTCAACCTTGGGCAGGTGCAGACTTAACACACCGGCCTCATAGTTGGCGTTAATCTTGTCTGCATCAATGCTGGTGGGCAGAGTCAGGCTGCGTGCAAAACTACCATAGCGGCGTTCACGCAAGTGGTAGTGCCCCTCTTCCTGATCCGTTTCCTCGCGGATTTCACCCTTGATGGTCAGTGTGCGATTATCATATGTAATGTCGATGTCATCCGGGTTGATTCCTGGAACCGAGGCCTTGACCACATATTCATCGCTGTTCTCGATCACGTCCAGCGCCAACCCCCACTCATCCACAAAAGAAGGCGCAGTGAGTGATCTATCGAATACCCGGTCCATCAAATCGCGCATTGCCAGCATTTCGCGGAAGGGGTCCCAACGTGTCAGATTAGCCATAGTAACACCTCCTGTTTTACATCTTAAAACTCTGGTTTGGTATTACGATAAGGAACCAATATCTGGCAGGTGAAATCGACTACCCGACTCAGTGCCAGAAGCTGTTTTGTGTTTGTATTGTAGGAGGTGAGTATAAGAGGGGAATAAGAAGACTGTTTAACTTCCGTAAAAATTGCTTCTCAGAGGATTTTTTGCAGCATTTCGGCCACTGCCTGGTATACCGGAGAATCGTCGCCCAAATCGACCAGCGGTTGTCCGGTAAATTCATACTCTGCCAAATTTTGATCGGCAGGCACGCTGCCTAAAAATGGAAAATCCAGGTTCTCGATGTGCTGGAGTAAGGCTGCAGGCATCTCCCCCTGTAACCGGTTTACCACCAGGTAAGTATTTTCGATATGAATGTCCATTTCTTTACGAAAATCAGCAATGCGCCGGGCGGCAACGATGCCCCGCAGCGTGGGGTCGCTCACAACCAGCAGGTGCTGCACATCCCGCGTTGTCCGCCGGGAAAGATGCTCCATACCTGCCTCATTGTCGATCACCACATACCGGTAGCTGCGACTCAGGCTATCCACCACCTGGCGCAGATTGTGATTTACCGCACAATAACACCCCTGACCTTCTGAGCGTCCCATGGCGATCAGATCGAACTGCTGACCTTCAGCCAATGAGCTGCGCACCTGATAATCGAGATAATCGCGTTTGGTCATTCCGCCGGAGACGGTGCCCATGGCAGCACCTCCGGCAAGCAACGATTCTTTAACCTGATCCAATAAATCTTCGCGGATATCCCCCACAGTCCACTCGAGCTCCAGCCCGAGCACCATGTTCAAATTGGAGCTTGGATCTGCGTCGATCGCCAGCACCGAGCCGGACTGATTCTGAACCAGGTATTTGATAATCATTCCGGTGATGGTGGTTTTCCCCACCCCACCTTTGCCTGCCAGCGCGATGGTGATGGTCATGCCAGTTTTTCCTCCAGGTTTTGGGCCAGTTGTGCGGCTACCTGTCGTAAAGACGGGACATATTCGTAGACCGGGATACCCAGTCGGTCGGCTTCCTGAACCATAAGGTCTGCCGGGAGCCAACCCAGAACGGGTATTCCCGGAGAAGTCGCTTCCAGAAAATGAGCTTCTTCAGGGTGGCGAACTTTGTTCCCCACCAACCAGATTTGTTCCAGTCCAATATCGTTTGCGAGTTGCTTGATTTGTGCTGCGGTGCCCAGGCTGCGCCGGGTGGGTTCGACCACCACCAGGAGGGCATCGACAAAATCCACGGTTGCCCGGCCGAGGTGTTCCACACCGGCGTACATGTCCAGGATCAGCACGTCGTCTTTCCTGAACAACAGATGGGTCATCAATGCCTTTAACAGGGCGCTTTCCGGGCAAATGCACCCGGAACCGCCTTTATCCACTGCGCCCATCTCCAATAAGCGCACCCCCTGGTACTGCACACTGAATCGTTCCGGGAGATCGTCCACGCGGGGGTTAATGGTGAAAAAACCACCGGATGCGCCCGGTTTGGCGCCGGTTCTTTCTTCTATCAGCCCTTCCATTTCCGCGATCGGGCGGAGCAACCGGCGAAGTTCTTCTGGAAAACCTAAGGCGCCAGCCAGGCAGGGTGCCGGATCGGCATCGACTGCCAGCACGACGTGCCCCTGATCGGCATATACTTGCGCTAGTAAAGCAGCCAGGGTTGTTTTTCCCACACCACCTTTACCGCTGATTGCCAGTTTCATCAACCTGTTCCTTTGATTCCATCTCGAGCACGAAATTTATGGGCGTTTACGTACATTTACGCTCAAGATTATATAGTTTCCCCCCGGCATTTTGCAGTGTTGAATGTCCTGTAATCAGGCGGTCATTGATCATTCACCAGTCGAAAATAAGAAAGGCCGGCCTGGGCAGACCGGTCAGGTAGTCTGGTGCGAACACGCTGTTGAAAATCGATACCGTACTTTTATCCCTTCACTGATCCCGCCAGGATGCCTTTCACAAAATAACGCTGGAGGGTAAAGAATACCAGCAAAGGCAGAATCATGGAGATGAATGCAGCCGCAGTCAAAACCTGCCAGTTTCCGCCCAGCGAATTGACCAGGTTACTGATGGTAACCGTCATGGGAGCCACAGAGGGGGTGCCTCCCAAATAGATGAGCGCCACAAGCAGGTCGTTCCACACCCACATGAACTGGAATATCACCAGTGAAGCCAGCGAGGGAACCGAGAGCGGCATTACCAGCCGGAAGAAGATATCGAAAGACGAAGCGCCATCCAGAAATGCTGACTCGAATAAATCTCTGGGTAATGAGCCAAAGAAATTACGCAATAAATAGATGGAAAACGGCAGCCCATAAGCTGCATGTGCCAGCCAGATGCCAAGAAAAGAGCCGGTTAATCCGGTCTGGTTGTAAATCCGCAGGATGGGAATGAAGGTCATTTGCAAAGGAACTACCAGCAAACCAACGATGATGGTGAACAAGATATTGCGCCCGGGGAAAGACATCCATGCAAAGGCATATGCGGCGAAGGCGGCAATCATAATCGGAATTACCGTAGCTGGTATAGAAATGAACAGGCTGTTCATGAAGCTTTGCGCCATACCTTCACCGGCCAACGCCTGGCGATAGAGATCCAGGGTTAATTCGCTCGGCGAGGTGATGACCGTCCACCAACCGGTACTGGCGATTCTATCCGCCGGCCGGAAGGAGCTTACAAAAAGTCCAAGCGAAGGGGTGATCCACACCAGGACAATGGCGATGACAATAGCATGTAGAGGAATCTTTTTGAAAAGCCGGCTTAATCCGTTGCTCATCGTAATTCCTCCTGTTCTCGAAAGCGCCGGATGTTATAGAGCATCACCGGGATCACCGCCGTCAGCAAGATCACCGCAATGGCGCTGGCGCGACCGAAGTGCCGAAAATTAAACATTTCCTTATACATCCGGTTGGCGATCACTTCTGTGCCCAGGTTGCCATTGGTCATCACATACACAATGTCGAATATCTTCAGCACATTGATGATCATGGTGGTGACGACCACTGCAATGGTGGATTGAATCATGGGTAGGGTAATACTCCGGAAGATCTGAAATTCATTGGCGCCATCCACACGGGCGGCTTCCAGTAATTCTTCGGGTATGCCTTTCAGGGCTGCGGAAAGGATGACCATGGAAAAACCGGTCCACATCCAGATACCGATCACAATTAATGCCGGGTTATTCGTGTTGGTGTTCACCAGCCAGGCTTGCGGGGTGAAGTCGGGTAGAATGGTGGTCAGGAAAGCATTAACTGTCCCGGTTTGTGGTTGACCTTTGGGCTCGAATTCGTACATTAACTTCCAGATCACCCCCGCGGCCACCGAAGAAATCACCATGGGCAAAAAGATGAGCGATTTTACGGCAGTCTCATAGCGTACCCGATCTGCCAGGGTGGCGATGATCAAACCAAATACGACTGTGGCCGCGGTAAAGAAAACCAACCAGAGCAGGTTGTTTCTAAAGGCCTCCAGCATACGGTTATTGGTGAAGGCAAAAATGTAATTGTCAAATCCAACATACTCGCTGGAATCGGCATTAAACAAACTCAGGTAAATGGTGTTGATGGTAGGGTAGATCAGGTAAAACGTCAGCAACAATACCGCCGGGCCAAACCACAAAATTGGCCGGATTTTCTCCCTGACCCTGAAGGAAAACCGCGCCACGATCCACTCGATGATCGCCACATAAAGCACAGTTGCCAGCGGTACGCCTACCACGACAACAATGCCAGTCAGTAACCGGTCCATGTTTGTTTCCTTTCAGCCAGATGCAGGCGCTGATAAATGGGTATGCATGGAGTAAGGTTTTTTCCAAACGATAAAAGAGTTCGAAAGGGCGGTGGTAAACCGCCCTTTCGAATGGGTTCAGGCTTTATTGTCCGTAAGCATCCGCAGCGGTTGCTTCGATGTTTTCCAGGATGCTATCCAGGTTGTCCGGGTTGCTGACGTACTCCAGGATACCAGACCAAAAGGCATTGTTTACTGCTTCGGGCATCAGGTCCGAGGCATCAAAACGCACTGCTGGGGCGGTAGTGAGCATTTCACCGATCTGCTCTGTTAGCTGATCTGGATAAATGGCCGGGTCCACCATCTTGTTGGCAGACAAGAAGCCACCCCGTTCGGCCCAAATCGATTGCGCTTCAGCAGTCACCAAATAATTCATCAGTGCCCGCGCCTGAGGAGTATCGTTGAACATGCCAAACAGGTCTCCAGCAACCAGCAAGGTGTTGCCATATTGGGGGTCGATTTGTGGGAAGGGGAAGAAGTTGTAATCTACCCCCGCTTCCAGGTCGGGAAATTGCTCGTCGATGAAACCGGTGATGAAACTGGCCTGGCGATGCAGGTAACACCCCGGCGGATCTTCGAACATTGGAAATGGCGCTTCTCCAAAATTGGTAGCCAGCACACCCTGAGAGCCGCCCCATACCATATCCGGGTTGGCGACAACCGAACCAAAGACTTCCCAGGCGTTTTTAATTGCCGGATCGGTCCAGGGGATTTCGTGATTCACCCACTGGTCATAGGTTTCGGTGGAGGTGGTGCGCAGCATGATGTCTTCGATCCAGTCTGTACCCGGCCAGCCGGACGCAGCGCCGGATTCCAGACCCACACACCAGGGCGTCACTCCATCCGCAATCATCTGTTCGGTAAGCGCCGTCAGCTCTTCCCAGGTTTCGGGGACGGTATATCCGGCGGCTTCAAACGCCGGTGGGCTGTACCATACCAGGCTTTTAACTGCGCCTTTGATAAAAATCCCATACAGGCTTCCTTCGACGGTAGCCAGGTTAATCCAGCCTTCATCGTATTCGTTGCGCATTAAATCCATGTCGAGCACATCGTCCAATGGGACCAGACGACCCTCACGCGCAAACTGGAGTAACTGACCGGGACCGGGTAAACCCGCTAAATCCGGTGGGTTGCCGCCTTCGATACGCGTGGTGAGCACTGCATTCAGATCGCGTGTGCCTTCATATTCAACCGTGATGCCGGTCTCTGCCTCGAAA
>JAGUYX010000099.1 GCA_020061145.1 Anaerolineales bacterium
AGAGCAATTCGAGAGGTGCAAAATGTTAAAAAACATTACTTTCAGCGCTGAAAAAGAACTGATCGAAAGAGCGCGTGCGCGTGCAGCGGCTGAAAGCACGACGCTGAATGAAGAATTCCGGCGATGGTTGGAAAAGTACGCCGAGCGCCCCTTCGAGGCTGATGCATTTGCTGAGCTGATGGAGCAATTTGACTATGTCCGGCCTGGTCGTTCCTTCCGGCGAGAAGAAATGAATGAGCGCTAAATACTTTATCGACACCAATGTGTTTGTCTATTCATTCGATGCCCAAGCGCCGGAAAAGAAGGCGCGCTCAATGAGACTCATCCAGGAAGGGTTAACAACCGGCCTGGGCATCATCAGCACACAGGTTATCCAGGAGTTTTTGAACGTTGCTACCCAAAAATTCGTCACCCCTATGGAAATTGAGCACAGCAAACTCTATTTGCGCCAGGTGTTGAATCCACTCTGCCATGTCTATCCAGATCTGGCCCTTTATGAGAGCTGTCTGGAGATTCAGGCTAAAACCAGATATTCTTTTTACGACTCTTTAATTCTCGCTTCCGCGCTAAAAGGAGATTGTAGTGTTCTGTATTCAGAAGACTTGCAGGATGGGCAAGAAGTACGCGGTGTAAAAATCATTAATCCTTACCAGTGAATTCGCTTATCAAAGGATTACCTGTGACAAATCCGACTTCCAGTGCTTCCACCCGAAACTCCAGAGTCATCAAAGCGTTACCGGAAACAGTCTATCGAGATTAACCGACCCAGCCGCTCTGGCTGTCCGGCTTGCCTCGGGAGATCTGACCGGTAAAGTGCATCATTTCGACCACCGGGTTGGGGGAGGTTACCAGATGTCGCGGTACTATCCTTCATCTGAAGAAGCAGCACGTGGTAAGACTACAGCGAGGGAAGACCGATATACTGCGCGTTTCGTGGAACTCGCACCACCCAAAAAAATCGTTGAAACGATCATCTTTGAATCTCACGACCCGGTTTTTTTTAGGGGAAATGTTCATGGAGGTCACATTTGAAGTAGAGGCGGTACGAGAGTAACCATCTTATTCAAAAACATCCCGCCGGGCATCCGGCCTGAGGCTAATAAGGCAGGCACCCTATCCACATTCGAAAAGCTGGCTCGCTTTGTAGAAGCAATAAACGCAGACAATTTCACTCGCTGACTTGAAGTTTCCCCCGCCGTATGATAAAATGCGAGACAATTTGCAATGGGTACCCATAAGCAAGGTTTGCTTAGGATGGAAACTGACGTCACTAGATCGCTACGGTCCCAGTACGTCAGTTTTTAGCCTTAAGCTTTAAAAAAAGGCGTGTTCCGGCGACCTGCACCCCTGTGGAGGTCCAAAGGAGGAATTTTATCGAGCTAAGAAGGTAACAGACGACAGGCGGAGTCTACCCTTCAAGCAAGCTGTATGCTGCTGCCGGACCCGGGCGATTGGTGGTTTTCGGCGTGCAAAAAGCGCCAATCGCCTAAGCAAAAACGGAATTTCGGTTTTTGCCAAGCAGCAATATTAGAAAAAACAGCGGTCGCCCACATCTATCCGCACTTTGGCTTTAGCGATCGGGTTTTTTCGCCGGCAGGCGTATAACCTGCTTTAACGAGGCTGTTTTTGCCTTCACATAACCTTTGCCTGGTCAGCGCAGTTGGCTGGCTGGGCAAAAATTATGTCATTTTCTGGAGGTGAAATGGCAGACACAATTGCGGTGGAACTCCGAAAAGTCGTCAAGCAGTTCGATGACGTTTTCGCCGTTGACAATGTCTCGCTGACCATCCGTGAGGGTGAGTTCTTTTCTCTGTTAGGGCCCAGCGGCTGCGGAAAAACCACGACCTTACGACTGATCGCCGGTTTTGAGCTCCCGACCTCAGGCGAAATTTATATCGATGGCGAACCCCAGGGTTACCTGCCCGCTTACCGCCGGCCGGTAAACACCGTTTTCCAGCACTACGCCCTGTTTCCCCATATGAACGTTTTCCAGAATGTAGCCTTTGGCCTGGAAATGCAGCATTTTCCCCGGGAAGCCATCCGGCGGCGGGTAGCTGAAGCCCTCGAGCTGGTGCATCTCACCGGTCTGGAGAATCGCCGGCCGCGACAACTATCCGGCGGTCAGCAACAACGCGTGGCGCTGGCCAGAGCGCTGGTCAACCAGCCAAAAGTGCTTCTGTTGGATGAACCCCTGGGCGCGTTGGATTTGAAACTGCGCAAAGCCATGCAGGTCGAGCTGAAAAACCTGCAACATCAGCTGGGAATCACTTTTATTTACGTCACCCATGATCAAGAAGAAGCCCTGACCATGTCGGATCGTATAGCGGTGATGCAGGAGGGAAAAATCCTGCAGATTGGGCAACCGCAGGAGATCTACGAAACCCCACGGTCTCTATTTGTGGCCGATTTCATCGGTGAAACCAATTTCATTCCAGGCAAAGTCACCAAAAACGGGGGCGGGCTGATGTTCACCTTACCCAATGGCGCACATGCCAGGGCGGGTTGGGTGCAGGATGGTCTGACCAACGGTGACCGCGCTTTTCTCGCCATTCGCCCGGAAAAAGTGGAAATCCTGTCGCCCCAAAACAACCAAAACGGAAAAACCCACACTCTGCTATCTGCTCAGATTCAACAGGTGATTTACGGCGGCACAGACACGCGCTACGTTGTCGCCCTGGAAGATAACGTCTCCCTGGTCGCCCGGCAGCAGAATTCGACTGCCAGCGAGATACGTTTCAGCATCGGTGAAAGCGTAAACGTGCGCTGGGAAGCCGGGCTGGCGCGGATTTTGGGCAACTGATCGATGGAGACCATCCTGCGCCGCCGCCCAGCCCTGCGCGCCTGGCTCCTGCTGGCTCCCTCAGCAGCCTGGTTGTTGATCTTCTTTGTCGCTCCACTGCTGATCGTATTTATTTATAGCTTTTTACAACGCGGCGATTTCGGCAATGTGGTCTGGTCGTTTACGCTGGAAAATTACCAGCGGCTATTCGACCCGCTTTACTTTGCCACATTCCTTCGTTCGCTTAAGATTGCACTGATTACCACGCTGGCCTGCCTGGTACTGGGTTTCCCGCTGGCTTATTTCATTGCCACGCGCTCATCTCGCTGGCGGTACACCCTGTTGATCGCTCTGGTCATTCCTTTCTGGACCAATTTCCTGATCCGTACCTATGCCTGGCTGGCGATCCTGCGCACCAACACCGGATTGATCAACGTCACCCTCCAGAATCTGGGGATAATCCAGGATCCCTTGCCTCTGTTCGGGAATGACTTTGCGATTATCCTGGGTCTGGTCTATGCCTGGTTACCGGATATGGTGTTGCCATTGTATGCCTCCCTGGAAAAGCTGGATAAAAGCCTGGTGGAAGCTGCCAGCGACCTGTATGCACCCCAGTCGCACGTGTTCTTGCGCATCATCTGGCCGCTGGC
>JAGUYX010000022.1 GCA_020061145.1 Anaerolineales bacterium
AAGACGGTGAGCACGCCGAAATACATGGCGTTGAGGGGGTTGTCCTCAGACCCGAGGATGCCAACTGCCAGATTGCTCCAGATAAGGAAAAGCGAAACCCCGAGCGTTACGCCCACAGCGATCCGGTAGGCGCGATTGCCCGCCTTCCTGGTTAACAGTTCATACGCAAGACCCGTACCGAACAGTAACGCGCCGGCGAAAACGAAATCGAATATACCCCAGTCTACATTTTCGTTGAATTGCATGGCGATTAAGGGGATCAGCAGGAAAACCGCGACGCCGAGGGCGATGAGCAGGATGTTTTTGTTTTGCTTGATGAGATGTGTGGTTTTTGTTTTCATAAAAAACTCCAAAGTGGTGTATTGTATTCCGTAAGGCTGTTGGTTGCAATGACGAATTCAGGTTACAGCCTGATCCACTCCTGCCGCTTCTGGACCCACCCCTGCCCCTCCCTTAAGGAAGGGGTTTAATCTTCGTGCCTTGTGTAGTTCAGTCTTTTTCCTGTCTTTGTCAGCCGGGTGAGACCGGTGCACAGGTGACCTTTCCTTGCAAAAGGCGCCCGGTTGCACAGGCGCTTTTGGGTTTTAGCCTGACCCGCCCTTGCGCCTTCTGGACCCACCCCTGCCCCTCCCTGAAGGTAGGGGTTTAATCTTCGTGCTTTTTGTGCCTTTTGTGGTTCAGTCTTTAACAGCAAGACCGCCGGTGATGGCGGCCTAATGGGCGCGGAGGGGCTCGAACCCCCAAGCGCAGCCCCTCACAGATGGGAACCGTCCCCGAAGAGCAACTTTACTGATGGGCGCGGAGGGGCTCGAACCCCCAAGCGCAGCCCCTCACAGATGGGAACCGTCCCCGAAGAGCAGCTTTACTGATGGGCGCGGAGGGGCTCGAACCCCCGACCTCACGGATGTGAACCGTGCGCTCTGACCAGCTGAGCTACGCGCCCGTTCGAGGCCACATTATACCGCTGAGACCTTGAAACGACAAGCAAACCGGCTGTCAAATTATCTGCTTAGAGCAAGCCTTCTCCCACCACTGTAGCCGGCGGCGGGCTGTGCCAGCCCAGGTTCAGGGCTTCGAGCGCCAGCACCAGGTATTCGCGGCGCTCGTCTCCCGTTTGCTGGATTTGCGCCTGGCAGGCGACCAGCATCTGCCTGGCGACCGGGTCGGCGTGCTCCAATGGCAGGCTGGCGATCAACCCGGCCAGCCTGACCGCCCCGGAAGCCAATTGCTGGGCGGAAAACTCGTCCAGGCAGGCGTTAAGTTGCTCCAGTAAAGCCGCATCAACGCCATGACTCCCCAGTTTTTTACGGAAATTGACCAGAGCCTGCGAGAGCGCGGTGCCGGGGTCGTTCTCCATCTGTCGCCAGGTGTGGATGAAAGCGTTTTCGTCCCCCAGCAGGCGCGCCAATGCCAGCGAAAGTTCCAGGCGGGAATCCGGCTCGCCGGCGTTATGCAACAGATCGAGCAGCAGCGGCGTGGCCTCCTGGGCTCCCAGGCGACCCAGGGCAGAGGCGTATGCCACGCGCAAGCCGGGATCCATCTCCTGGGAAAGCAAACGCAGGAGCAGGGTAGCGGCCTGGGGGTCTTCCAGCGAACCCAACGAACGGGCGGCATGTGCGCGGATCGAACGGTAGGGCGAGGCGAGCGCCTGGCGTAATGGTTCGCAGGCAGCCTGATCCCCGATGCGCCCCAACGCCCAGGCGGCGATCACGCTCAGGGAGGGATCGTTACCGCGCAGCACATCCGCCAGCGCCTGTTGCAAACGCGGGTCGCTGGGCCGGCGGGCAATCGAGACGATGGCTTCGAAACGCACGTAAAAACGCGGGTCCTGCAGCGCCTGGAGCAGCTCATCCACGGTGAGCGGGCTGCCGGAGCGCCCCAGCAACTCGGTGACGCTCACCGTGGCGCTTTCATCACGCGCCATCTGGTAACGGATCAGGGAGGTCATCGCCATCAGCGGGTTGCCCTGCACGAACAGGCCGGCAAATTCTCCCAGGCTCACGCGGCTATCCAGACGCACCTGGCTCAGGATCAAGGCGCTGAGACCTGCCAGCGCCATGGAAAGGCCGAACAAAACCGTGTAGGGATCGATTTCGAAGATCCACAGGCGACCCTGCAATCCGGCAGTCAGATCGAGCAGGCGGCCGCCAGCTATCTGGCTGGCTCCGGAGGCGATACCCATCCAGGCGGTATACACGGCCAGGTAAGGTACCTTTTTGTCCACCGGGACGACGTGGGCAAATAACATGCGCGTCGAGCCGATCGTCCAGCTATTGAGCAGGGCGCCGCGCAGTAAAGCGATGCCCATGGCAATGGGAAAACTCCACGGGCTGAGGCGCGGCATCAACAGCCAGAGCAAGGGCAGGATGGCAGTAAAAGCCACCCCGCTCAACATCACCGGGCGGCTGCCGTAACGGTCGGCGGCCCAACCCCACAGGTAACCGGAAAACAAACCACCCACCAGGGTACCCGTGGTGAGCAAGATCACGTTTCCGGGGCTGATCTGCACCACATCCTGCATGAACAATGGGACGAAAGCTCCCAGCGGCACAGTCGCCAGGGCGACCAGACCGGCGCCAATCAGGTAGGCCAGGTAACGCCGGTCGCGCAACGCTTCGCGGGGGGAACCCTGGGGATGTTCGACCTGCTCCTGGCGAGAAACCGGCGCCCCACCCGGCAGGTGTGCGGCCGACCAGACAGAAAGCAACCCAAAAATCAGCGCCACGCCAAACAGGAGCATATAACCGGTCAGATCGCTGTACAGGTTGACCACATACCCGGCGATGGTCACCGCCACGACGCCCGCCAGGCTGGTGAACATCGACTGGGCAGCGGAATATTTGCCCCACATCAGGCGGGGGATGTATTCGTGCTGCCATGGATTGTAAGCGGTGATCGCCACGGAACGGGAGGAGGCAAAGGCAATCACGATCAGGGCCACCAGCACCAACACGACGCCTGTGCCGAAGCGGCTGATGGCCAGCGGGATGAGCAGTAAGAAGGCCGAAAAGAAGGTGCGCAGGCTCCAGAAGGTGAGGAAGGTACGCCGGTAGCCAATCCGCTGGACGACCGAAGCCAGGAAGAGTGAGATCAGGTCGAAGAAGGGCATCAGGGCGAGCACAAAACCGATCTGGCTTTTGTCCAGTTGCAGGCGGTCGAGGAAGAGCACAAACACCGAACCAAAAAAAGTGAACTGGATGAAAAAGGTATTGCTGATATGAAAAGCCAGCGCCCAGGGTACGGCGCGCAATTTTTGCAGGTTGGTCGGTTCGGGAAGTTCCAGGGAGGCGGAAGATTGTTCGGGAATCATGGTTCGGCTCAGGGTTGGGAGGTGGAAGCGAGGCGCTTCAGCCAGAGAAAGCGCGGGCGGGGATGGCGTTCAAAGCCAGCCGATTGCCAGATCGGCCAACCGGCATCCAGGGTGGCGTCTTCGGGAAGGTCGAGGGTAAGCTGCTGTAATGGCGCGGCATAAAGCTCCACCGCCTGTCGCAGCCAGGCGACCTGCGCGGGACTTTCCCAGACTTGCGGATGCGCTGCCAGGTAGGCGTGGTAACGCCCTCCCAGCCCTGCCAGGCGCAAATACCCCCGCGCTTGCCCGGCATCCAGGCAAAGGAAATGGCGCGCCGCGGCTTTCCAGTTCTGGCGCAGGTAATCGCCTAACAACAGCTCGATATCCAGGGGACGCGCCGCGGTGAGGGCGATTTTTTGCCATTCATCGTAAGCAGGCAAGGTTTCCAGGGGAGGCAGCTCGTGCAGGCCGAACCGGCCGCCCTCCGCTGCGGGGAGAGAAGAGCCGGAGAACTCCAGGCGAAACTGGCGATATGGAGCATAACGATGATGCAGGAAAAACTTGATCGCCGGGGTATTTTGCGGGGTTAAGGCAGCGCTAACGTAAACCAGTTCTGCCTGGTGAGCATATTGTTCGGCTGCAGAAAGCAACTGTGTGGCGACACCCTGGCGGCGAAACGCTGGCTCTACCCCCAGCGCATTCAGATGCAGGTTGATTCCACGCTGCCGGGCGATCAGGTAACCCTGGCGTAAATCTCCCTGGTGAGCGATCCTGGCAAAATCGCTGCGCCGGTAGCTGAGCGGCAGAACGACTAAACGCAACAACCACCGGCGTAGCAGACTCATATTCTGAGGAGCAAAGGCCGGGTCGACCTCCGGCAGGAAGACCATGTCCCGCCCGGCAGCCCACCACAAATCACCGAAAGAAGCGGCAGTGATTTTCAATGACATGAATTTAGTATATCGTATATGTCTGATTCTTTACGCCTTACGCCAGGACAGGTATACTATGCCTGAAGCTGCGGAAGCGGTTTCATGGCTCATTTTAATCCACCTACGGGTGACGATACTCCCCTTTGATACCTGGAGGTTGTTGTATGACCGAAACGTTTAAGTTGACCTATGCCACCATGTTTAACCCCCCGGACGAATTGCACGATCGCTTTGACGAAGCCTTAGCCAAAACGCGGGCTAACCTGGGGCAGGAATACGCCATGATTATCAATGGCAAAGACCACCTGGCTGATGAAAAGATCGAAGATCGTTCTCCGGCGGATACCAGCGTGGTGCTCGGCCTGTTCCAAAAAGGCACCGAGAAGGATGCCCAGGCTGCTCTGGAAGCCGCCCGAAATGCTTTCCCCGGCTGGTCACATACTCCCTGGCAAGAGCGCGTCGCCCTGATGCGCAGGGTCGCCGATCTGATCGATCAGCGCATATTTGAAATTGGCGTGGCGGAAGCCCTGGAAGTGGGCAAGAACCGCATGGAAGCCCTGGGGGATGTGGCTGAAGCCGCTGACCTGATCCGTTATTCCTGCTACCAGATGGAAAAGAACGACGGGTACATCGTGGAAATGGGCCGCGACCCGCTGGTCGGGTATCAATCCACCAACATCTCCATCCTGCGCCCGTACGGCGTCTGGCTGGTCATCAGCCCGTTTAACTTCCCCTCCGCTCTGACCATGGGGCCGGCGGGCGCCGCGCTGGTGACCGGCAACACGGTAGTGATGAAACCGGCTACCGATACCCCCTGGACGGTGCGCCTGATGGCGGAATGCCTGCGGGAGGCCGGTTTACCGGAAGGCGTGTTCAACTACGTCACCGGGCCAGGGCGCACGCTGGGGCAGGCTCTGATCGATAGCCCGCTGGTGGACGGCGTGACCTTTACCGGTTCTTTCGGCGTGGGAATGGGGATTTACCGCGCTTTTGCCGAAGGTAAATTTGTGCGCCCGATCATCCTGGAACTGGGCGGCAAAAATCCGGCGATCGTCTCGCGCCATGCAGATGTCGAACGCGCCGCTCTGGGGATTGTTCGCTCGGCGTTTGGGTTGCAGGGCCAGAAGTGCTCGGCCTGTTCACGCATTTATATCGAAGAGCCGGTTTATGATACCGTAGTCGACCGGATTGTCGAGCTGACCAACAACCTGACCGTGGGCGACCCCACCGATCGTTCGGTTTATATGGGTCCGGTGATCAACCAATCGTCATACAATGATTTTAAAGAATTCACCGAAGAATTAAGCCAGGCAGGTAAGTTCCTGACCGGCGGAAAGGTGCTCACCGATGGTGATTACAGCAAGGGTTATTTCTGCCCGCCAACCATCGCCGCCGAGGTACCCCCGGAGCACCGGTTGTGGAAATACGAAATGTTCCTGCCGATCACCATGGTACATCCGGTGAAAAACCTGGAGGAAGCCATGCGCCTGGCAAATGACGTTAATTACGGGCTGACTGCCGGTTTTTATGGCGCCAGGCAAGAGGTGGACTGGTTCTACGACAAAATCGAAGCGGGTGTCACCTATGCGAACCGCCCGCAAGGCGCCACCACCGGGGCATGGCCTGGCTTCCAGCCATTTGGCGGCTGGAAAGGCTCCGGGGCGACAGGTAAAAACGCCGGCGGGCATTATTACCTGCCCCTGTATATGCGCGAGCAAATCCGCACACTGGTAGAATAAGCCAGGCAGGCGCGCAAGCCGGCAAAGAAAGATGAATAACAATCCGGGTGCGGGCAATTGCTCGCACCCGGCGCATGTGTTAGTGCGAGGCGAATCCGGTCAGGTTTCCCTGCGGTTAGCGAGGATAATGGGTTTCCGCATAGGTGTATTCTTTGTTTTATTGGGGGGGATGAGTATGTGGGTGTACTTCGCCACCGACTTTGCCGACGCGCCGATTTACTGGCTGTTTTTTGCTTCCCTGGGTTTATTGATCCTGGGAATAATCCTGATCCGCCGGAATTACAGCCCTCCCCCACCCAGCGACCGGTTTCGACTACTTCGCCGCCGTAAACGGGAAGAGCGGGAAGACCGGTGAGGCAAAGCGGAGATCATCCGATCGCAGCCTGGCAATAAGGAGTATTTCGATGAAATTAATGCCGCTTCCCGAGGCGATCGACCAATACGTCAACGATGGAGATACGGTTTATGCCGCCGGCTTCACTCATCTGATCCCGTTTGCCGCCGGGCACGAGATCATTCGCCAGGGTAAGCGCGACCTGGTGCTGGCGCGGGCCACACCCGACTTACTTTACGACCAGATGGTCGCGGCCGGATGCGCCCGGAAGGTAATTTTTTCATACATGGGCAACCCGGGGGTGGGATCGCTGCGTATCGTCCGCTCGGCGATCGAGAAGGGCGAGCTGGAATGGGAAGAATACTCGCATTTCGGCATGATCACCCGCCTGCAAGCAGGAGCGACGGGCTTACCCTTCCTGCCTATGAACCCGACGGCGGTGGATGATCTCAGCCGTTATAACCCGCAGATCAAGCATATTCAAAACCCATACGGCCCGGGTCTGGTGAGCGTGGTGCCCGCCCTGAACCCGGATGTGGCGATTGTGCACGTCCAGCGCGCCGATGCAGAGGGAAACGCCCATATCTGGGGGATCATTGGCGAGCAGAAGGAAGCCGCCTTCGCCGCCGGCAAGGTGATCCTGACCGTGGAAGAGATCGTCCCGGAAGAAATCATCCGCTCAGATCCCAATCGGACTCTGATCCCGGGCGTCATTGTGGATGCGGTGTGCCATGTGCCGTATGCGGCGCATCCATCCTATACCCAGGGGTATTATGACCGGGACAATGCCTTTTACCTGGAATGGGATGAAATCAGCCAGTCTGCGGAGCGGGTGCAGGCTTACCTGGAGGAATGGGTACTCGGCGTCGCAGACCGCCGTGAATACTGGGAGAAACTCGGCCCTGAAGTGCACAGCCGCCTGATGGTACAGCCGCGCTGGAGCCAACCGGTCAATTATGGGCATTACTGAAACAAGTAAAGATCTCTCTGTATCGCATATCCCGGACGATCTGGCGTTACGCCTGGGGGACAGCGGAACGCCGCTGCATTTCGCACACGCCAATGGTTTCCCGCCCGGCGCTTACCTGCCATTGCTGGAACACCTGGCGCAGAATTACCGGGTGAGCGCCTTGCCCTTGCGCCCATTATGGAGCCGGGAAAACCCGGAAACCCTGGCGGATTGGCGCCCCCTGGCAGACGATCTGCAGCGATTTCTGGAAAAGCAGGCAGATCTACCCTGGGTCGGCGTGGGACATTCGCTGGGAGGCAACCTCAGTTTGCGCCTGGCTATCGAGCACCCAGGTTTATTCCAGGCGCTGGTTTTGATCGAGCCGGTGTTGTTCGCACCCTGGTTCACTCCGCTCTGGCGGTTGATGCTGCGGTTGGGTCTGGCGCACCGGGTTCATCCGCTGGTGCGCGGCGCCATTCGCCGGCGGAATCAATTCGCCAGTTCCCAGGCGATGTTCGCCAGCTACCGGCGTAAAAAGGTATTTTCACGCCTGGACGATCAAAAACTGTGGGCGTATGTAAACGCAGCCGGGAAAAATGGAGCTGGGGGAGGTTATCAACTGGCTTATCCGGCGGAATGGGAAGCGCGCATTTACCTGACCGCCAGCCTGGCTGACCCGGATATCTGGCGCAGGTTGGAAAAGCTTACCGTACCCGTACTGGTGATATGCGCCACGGAACAATCCAGTTTTTCAAAGCCGGTCAAAAAGCTCTTCGCCCGGCGTTTACCTGCGGCAAAAATACATACCGTGCACGGAGCCGGACATTTGTTGCCCATGGAGCAACCCGCCCTGACTGCCCGGTTAATCCACTCTTTCCTTTCAGAAGAATTAACGAGACAAACCGACGCCTGACGAGGTTTTTTATGGACTACACCGCCGATGAACTGTTGACCATCAACGCCGCCCGTTTATTGCGCGATGGCGACCTGGTGTTTGTGGGGGTGGGATTGCCCAACCTGGCCTGCAACCTGGCGCGCCGCACGCATGCCCCCAACCTGGTGATGATTTACGAGGCCGGGGTGATTGGCGCCCAGCCCAACCGCTTACCGCTTTCGATCGGCGACCCGACGCTGGTGAGTGGGGCGCTTTCGGTATGCAGCATGTACGATATTTTTGCGTTTTATTTACAGCGCGGGAATGTGGATGTGGGCTTTCTGGGCGGGGCACAGATCGACCGGTTTGGCAATATCAACGCTACGGTGATTGGGGATTACGCCCGACCAAAGGTTCGCCTGCCGGGTTCAGGCGGCTCGATGGAGATCGCTGCCTGGGCCAATCGTTGTTACGTCATCACGCCGCACCAGAAACGGCGGTTTCCCGAAAAGGTGGATTTCCGCACCTCGGCGGGTTTCCTGGGGGGACGAAGCGAACGTAATGCAGCCGGAGTGCGCGGAGGCGGGCCGGCTGCGGTGGTGACCGACCTGGGATTGCTGGAACCGGATGAACGAGGGGAGCTGGTCCTGACCGCGTTACACCCGGGCAAAACCGTGGAGCAGGCGCGGGAAAACACCGGATGGCCGTTAAAGACAGCCGATCAACTACGGATAACCGATCCACCCAATGAGGAAGAGCTGTATATCCTCCGTCACGA
>JAGUYX010000140.1 GCA_020061145.1 Anaerolineales bacterium
CCAGGGAAATATCTACGGCGCCCGAGCAAGGTTTCCACATACCCATTTTCGCGCGCCAGTTTTTTCGTCTGCTCGATGTACCGCTGGATGCCTGGGAAACGCTCAAAATATCGGGCAACGAAATCTTCCGCTTCTGCCAGGGTGAGTTCTGTCGTGCGGGTCAAACCGTAGGGGCTCATCCCATACAACAAGCCAAAGTTAATCGCCTTGGCATGCCGGCGCTGCTGACGGTTGACTTCTTCCAGGGGAATATTATAGATTGCCGCGGCAGTGGCGGTGTGGATGTCCAGACCGGCTTTGAACGCATCGATCATGGCCTGATCCTGGGCCATGTGCGCCGCAATCCGCAGTTCCACCTGAGAATAATCTACGGATAACAAGACTTCCCCCGGGGAGGCGATAAATGCCTTGCGGACTTCACGCCCCAGGTCGGTGCGGATCGGAATATTCTGCAAATTCGGATCGGACGAGGCAATCCGCCCGGTCACCGAGCCGGTCTGGTTGTAGGAGGTATGCACGCGCCCTGTCTGGGGATTAACCTGGAGCGGTAATGCATCCACATAGGTTGACTTAAGTTTTGAAAGTTCACGGTATTCGAGCAACAGGTCGACCACCGGGTGGTCGCCACGCATGGCTTCCAGCACATCGGCGGCGGTCGAATAAAACCCCGAACTGGTTTTACGTGTGCGGTCTGGCGGCTGTAAGCCGAGACGGTTGAATAAAGCCACCGATAACTGCTGAGGCGAGTTCAGATTAAACTCTTCGCCCACCGCCTGATAAACCTCGGTAGCGATGATATTCAGCCGTTTTTCCAGCTCCGCAGACATATCCTGGAGAAAATCCATATCCAGGCGGATGCCGCTCAATTCCATGTCCGCCAGCACGGTTACCAGGGGCATCTCCAGGTCAGTAAACAGTTTCAGCGCGCCCGTATCTTTCAGCTCGCGCTCGAGTTGCGGGACAAGGCGCAGCGTCATATCAGCATCTGCTGCGGCATATGCCGCGGCTTTGTCCACCGGCACTTCCGCCATGCTGACCTGATTGCGCCCCGAGCCAATCAAAGTCTCGATCCCGGTCATTTGAATTCCCAGGCGCACCCAGGCCAGGCTTTTTAAACCGAGATTGCGGGAATCCGGGTTGATCAACCATTCGGCGATCATTGTGTCAAAGCTCAACGGGCTCACCCGCAAACCGTGCCGGGCCAAAACGACAAAATCATATTTAAGGTTATGCCCAATTTTGGGTATTTGCGGATTGGTCAACGGGCCGCGCAGGGCATCCAGCGCCTGATCCACAGTCAGCTGCCCGTTACCGCCAGCCCAGTGCCCGAGCGGGAGGTAATAACCTTCGCCCGCCTGCGTCGAAAGGGAAATACCCACCAGGTCGGCGCGCATCTGGTCGGTCGATGTGGTTTCTGTATCAAAGGCGATTTGATCGGCAGATGCCAGCCGGCGAGCGAGTTCCCGTAATTTTTCCGGGGTATCGACAATATCGAAGCGGGTATGCTCCGCTTCCTCGACACCTGCCGATGCGGAGACCGCGGCCCGATCACCGAACATTTCCAGTTGTTCGCCCGGTTTTGGCCTGGAGGCGCGTATGCCATAACGACTTTCCAGATTTTGTAAGGGTTTGAGTAAGGAACGAAACTCCAGCTCCCGGAATAACGCTTCCACATCGTGGGGATTAAACAACTCAGGGCGCGCCTGTTCCAGATCCAGTTGAATTTGCAGGTCGGTGACGATTCGGGCCAGCTTCTGGCTCAGGTAAGCAGAGTCTCTACCTTCTATCAGCTTCGCCCGCACACCTGCAGGCAGGTCGTCCAGATGCTGGTATACGCCATCCAGGGTTTCATAGGTCTCCAGCAGCGATTGGGCTGTTTTTTGTCCGATCCCTTTTACGCCGGGGATATTGTCTGACGTGTCGCCAATCAAGGCTTTTAAATCCACCACCTGGTGAGGCCAGACACCCAGATATTCCTTCACATCCTCCGGTAAATAATTGCGCGCTTCCGCCAATGATCGCCCCGGCAGGTTGACGATCACCCGCTGGTCCACGAGCTGTAATAAATCCCGATCGCCGGTGAAGATCTTGACCCCCAGTCCCTGGTCGATGGCGCGGCGAGCTGCGCTGCCCAGGACATCATCCGCTTCATAACCGTCTAACTCCAGGCGGGGGATATTTAAGGAATCCACCAGCTGGCGAATGCGGTTAATCTGTAGAGCCAGATCGTCGGGCATTTTTTCCCGGGTGGCTTTATATTCCGCAAATAACTCATCGCGGAAGGTTTTTCCGGTGTCAAAAGCGACCGCCAGATAATCCGGGTTTTCCTCTGAGAGGATTTTGAGCAGAACGCTGGTGAACCCGTAAACTCCGGCAGTGGGCTCGCCGGTGCTGGTGCGCCAGCGATTGGTATCGGCGCCGCGCGTCAATGCAAAATACGCCCGGTATGCCAGGGCATGTCCATCAATCAGTATCAAGGTTTTTGGCATGATACGTATAATTTTATAGGATAATTTGGATTCGAACGCAGGAAATTAAGCGCAGTTTCGGGAAAAACACCAGAAATCAGACCTTGACCTCGCTGGAAACAGCTTCCAGGGTCTCGAGCTCGAAAAACAGGTTGGCGGAATGGCGCAAATTGTGGACCAGACGTGCCGTTTGCTTGCGAATCAGGCTGAAAGGTTTTTCCGCCTCGAACACTAAAGCCAGCACATATTCTTCCCCGATATGGGTGGCATACAGCATACAATCCCCGCCGCATTCCGCCAGGTGAATAAAGCGCGCCAGGTCAGTATCGCTGCCGTGCGCCCAATGGCTGGTGAGCAGGGAAGCCAGGTTCTGTATTTCTGATTCGGAAATTTTCCCCACGCTGGCCCAGAGTTGATCATAACGTAACAGGAATACCCCGCAGGCCTGGGTAGCGGGATAGTTTGCCATCAGTTCCCCCTCCACCTGCTCAACATCCTGGAACCAATCTGGTGCAGGCTCGCGGGGATGATCCGCTGAACCTGGTGAACTGGCGGCAATGGGCGGCCCGCCAGATGAGGAGATCGCATGACTGTCTGACTCGGCAGGCTGCGCATGCTCAGGGTCAGATTGAAGCAGGATATTTACGGTATCCAACAGGTCTGGCAGGTAAAATGGTTTCGATAAATAGGCATCCACACCCAGTTGGTCCAGATCCGGGTGAGGTTGTTGCATATCAGGGGGGATCACGACCAGCTTGAGTCGCTCGGAATGGCGGCGCAGCTGATCCACCAGCTCTTTCAGGTTATATCCTTCCAAATCGGAATCAAGGATTACCAGGTTGACTTTTTCTCGCCCGGCGATATAAAGCGCATGTTCCCCATTGGACACAGGTGTGGTCTGGTACAACCCGGAAGCATCCAGGCTTTGCTGAATCAGTTCACCAAATCCGGTTGCAGGTGTGATCACCAATACCAGGGATTTCATGGCAACAGTGTAGCATACGGGCAAGAAGCTGACCAATGCAAGGGCGTTTCAGTGGAATATCAAATACACAATATTCCTTTCATTTTAAGGTTACAATTGATTGACAGGCATTTTTAACCGTGATAAGGTAAATTAATGCGTTCACGCTTTTGGCTTCTTCTCCTGATGGGAATCACGCTGCTGCTAGTGATGGGGAAGTCCGCAGGGGGAGTCACCAGCCTGGCTGCTGAAGAGACAAATCGCCAGACCGAAATCCTGGTTGCCTTCACCCAGAACGAATGGTGGCTGATCCGCTGGACCGACAACCGGCCTGTTTGCCGCGTGTACGCTGATCACCCAGGTTTACCCACGCCGAACGAGATAAAAGAATACTGTGGCGATACCCTTTACGATGCCTGGCAGGCTACCACGCCTTGCCAGGAATTTGAGCTTGCCAACCCTGAAATCAGCGAGTGCGGGGGATTGTATTTACATTTCATCGGGAGTACCGCAGCCGAAAGGAGCATCCAGGTTACCTTGCCCAAACCCAGGGTGTGGATCACATTGAGCAATTGCGATCCGGTGCCCCTGGAAAATTTATGCAAACAACTCCCTTACCTGCGTTTTATCGCTGAAGAACCACTGCCCAACGAATTTATTATCCGGATCGTGGGGACGATCGATGGCGAACCATTCTCCTGCCTGTCCGAAACCTGCGAAATTCCACTAAACCCCACACGCCCGGAAGGCATTTTTATACAGTTCTGGGCAGATTCCAGTTACGGGGATTCGAGCAACCAGTACCAGGCGCAGGTGAGAGTGGTGGACACGGGAGTGACGGTCGATCCGGCGGATGCCGGCTGGTATGTGGATGTGCTCAGCACCCAGTGGCTGGGGGACGGCGTCCCTGCCAGTTGCGCGCAAACCTGGCAATCCTTCCCACCGGTTGGAGGGGTACCGGATTGGTTGGGAAACCCGGATGATCCCAATCGGTTGATCACTTCCGAACCGTACGCTTATCTGGCCGGCCGGCTGATCGCCGGGGGGGTGGTTAATGCCGACCATTGCCCGGCAGGCGGCTTGCTTGATAATGGCTGGGCGAATGTCTGCGGAGTGGAGGCAGCCCGAGGCGAAGTAGAAGCCTGGCAAAACCAGTTCAACGAGCAGATCGTCCGGGCAGCACAGGAAGCGCGTATTCCCTCGCAATTGTTGAAAAATCTTTTTGCGCATGAAAGTCAATTCTGGCCGGGCACCCTACAGGATGAAATTCCGGAATTCGGATTCGGGCGGCTCACCGACCAGGGCGCGGATACGATATTACTCTGGAATCCGGATTTTTTCGGCCAGTTTTGCCCCCTGGTGCTGGCTGCCGGCGAATGCGCC
>JAGUYX010000229.1 GCA_020061145.1 Anaerolineales bacterium
ATCCAGGACGCGGAGTTGATCCGGTTCATCCGTGTGTGGGATGAGTTGGAAGAACTGGTCATTGATATTTTTCGGGGAAAACGGGTTTCTGCGCAGCAAAGCCAGAGATTTCCAGACCTGCGTGCGGCAATCTTTCAGGCGTACCCGGCCTGGCAAAACGATCTGCAACCCTACTGGCAGGCAGCGCGGGTTAAGGGGCGACCCGATCACACCGATCCATTTCTGGGGGTTCTGGAGATCGAAAAGGCTGAAGATTTCATCGGCAACCTGGCAACATTCCGGTTATTACCCGCTGCCAGAGAAGCGATCAATAATTATTTGCTGAGTTTACAGTAATCACCCCCGTTTTTCCCGGTTACCTCCATCCTCCGATCTAAACGCCATGTTGGGCTTCGGCATCGCCAAAACCCGGAATCCGTACACGCCGGTCGAGGCGTTTGATCCCCTCAGCCAGAATGAAAATCATCACCAGGTAAACCAGCGCAGCGCCCAGATAGGCGCCAATCGGGTCGTAGGTGCGCGCGGCGATGGATTTGGCTTTCGACATCAACTCCGGCACGGCGATCAGAAACACCACAGCGGTGGCTTTCATCAGCGCGATGGGTTCATTGGACCAGGCGGGCAATACCAGCCTCAGCGCTTGAGGCAAAATAATAAAACGTACCGTCTTCCAGCGGCTCATCCCGATCGCTCTACCCGCCATCATCTGTCCCTCGCCAATCGCCTGTAACGCCCCACGCAGGTACTCAGCCTGGTAGGCCCCGCTGTTCAGCCCCAGAGCCAGGAAAGCGGCTGGAAATCGATCGATTGTCACACCCAGCCCCGGTAAACCGTAATAGATTAAGAATAACTGCACCAGTAAAGGTGTCCCGCGGAATAATTCAATATAACTAACGGAAAGGGCGTTTGCCCAGGGTGGGCCATAGGCTCTGCCCAGGGCTGCCAGTAGCCCCAGGACAAACCCCAGACCCAGACCGATGGCTGTCAGCTCCAGGGTGACCCGTGCACCATCCAGAAAGCCGGGCAGGCTGTTGATAAAGAGTTGCAGCCAATTGCTCATCCTGGGTTTCCCCTTCCTTGCCCCTCATGCTTGCCGTACAATTCGGTGATTTTCCACAGAAACTCACGCGTCCGGGCATTTTGTGGCGCGCCAAACATAATCTCGGGAGGCCCTTCTTCTACAATTCGCCCGCCTTCCATAAAGATGATCCGGTCGGCGACTTCCCGGGCAAAACCCATCTCGTGGGTAACGACCAGCATGGTCATCCCTTCCAAGGCCAGCTTACGCATCACCTCCAGCACCTCGCCGATCAGCTCCGGGTCCAGGGCGGAGGTGGGCTCGTCAAATAACATGATCCGCGGGTCCATCGCCAGCGCCCGGGCGATCGCCACCCGCTGTTGTTGCCCGCCCGAAAGCTGTCCGGGATAATGCCCGGCGCGGTCTGCCAGCCCAACGCGCTCCAGCTCGGCCATCGCTTTTTGATAGGCGGTTTCCGGCGGCATACCTTTCACCCGCCGCAGGCCGATCTGGACGTTATCCAGGGCGGTGAGATGGTTAAAGAGCAGGAAATTCTGGAATACCATGCCGATATGCTGGCGAACTTCATCCTCATCCGTCCCCGGAGCGGTGATTTCACGCCCATCCAGGTAAATCTGGCCGCGATCCACTCTGGTGAGCAGGTTGATGCACCGCAGAAGGGTGCTCTTGCCGGTACCGCTCGGGCCGATCACCACCACGGTTTCACCTTCGTTTACCGTGGTGGAAATATCCTGGAAAACGATATTTTTCCCGTATTTTTTCGTAATTGCTCTGACTTCAAGGATCGGTCCGGCCATGCGGTTTACTCCAGTGTGCTCTATCAGAAGTGGGCGGGAATGCGGGTGCGTCTTGCGATCCAATCCAGCAGGCGATTGGTAGCAAACACCAGCAGGAAATAGATCAAGGCAGCCGCGCTGTAAGCCAGAAACGGGTTCTGGGTGGTTGCGCTGAGTTGTTGCGCCCGGCGTAATATTTCGGTGACCCCCAGCGCATAGACCAGCGAAGAATCCTTTAAAACGATCGAGGCTTCATTGGACCAACCGGGAATCGCCAGGCGCAATGCCTGGGGCAAAACGATATAGCGGACGGCCCGCCAGCGGCTCATGCCAATCGCCCGCGCCGCCATCATCTGCCCGCCGCTTACCGAGAGGATTGCCCCGCGCAGGATCTCCAGCTGGTACGCGCTGCTGATGATGCCCAACGATAATGAGCCTGCCCAGAAAGGTGATAAATTCACCGAGCCTGAGACGACAAAATACAGGATGAACAATAAAACGATCGGCGGCACACCGCGCATCAGCGTGCTGTACAGGCCGATCACCGCCGGAATGGGGGTACGCCCGTAGACATAAGCCAGGGAAAAAGCCAGCGCCACCATTAAGCCGAGGGGCAAGGCCACCAGGGTTACGCTGACTGTAGTTGCGGTTCCGGAGAGGATATATTGGAAAAAATTACTGAACATGGATTTTTTTGGCTGGCGCGATAAACAGGCAGGGAGGCTGGCGCCCCTGTTTGCGCGTGGCGCCACCCTCCCTGTTCGGTACGTGTGATATGCTGAATTCGGCCTTACGGCGCGCCAAAATATTTTTCGGCAAGCTGGTCGATAATACCCTGGTCTTTCAAAAGCTGGATGTGGGTGTTGAGTTCCGTACTCAACCCGCTATCGCCTTCCGGGATGACAATATTCACCGGCCCGCTGGAAACCACACCGGTCCATACGATTTTCATCCCGCCCTGCTGGGCAGCGATGGTCTCTGCCGGGATGACATCGGACATTA
>JAGUYX010000275.1 GCA_020061145.1 Anaerolineales bacterium
GCCGGGCTGGGACTATCCCGAAGTGGTTAATTTCCTCAACCACCTGGAAAATCTGGCTGCAGACGAAACCGGCCGGACTCTGGCTTTCGAAACCCTGACTCTGTTGATCGACCGGCGCTACCCGACCGGGGGAAAACGC
The DNA here is from genome assembly GCA_020061145.1 of Anaerolineales bacterium. Taxonomy (GTDB): domain Bacteria; phylum Chloroflexota; class Anaerolineae; order Anaerolineales; family DRKV01; genus JAGUYX01. The sequence goes on from JAGUYX010000275.1 coordinate 140, forward strand.
CGCAGCTCTCTGCTGGACCTGTACGACCAAAGCCTGGCCCGCCTGGTCGAGCTGATCCGGCAGGCGCCTTCCGCCGGTTATCTGGTCTCTACCCGCGCTGTGCCATATACCCACCCGGCTGAAACCTGCCAGACGATGATCATCGATTGCCGCGGCTTCGACCCGGAAGGCCCGGATTCTGCTGCTCTGGAGCTGGTGCGCCTGTATAAGGCGGGTTTTCGCAAATTCCTGGTGGTGAATAGCGCCGGTCACCGCTTCATTGGCAATGGGCTGGGAGCGGACGCGCAGGGTACCCGCCTCGATGTGTACGGCTCGCCGGGAGACTACCTGGCCTCGGGCATCGATCAGGTGGAGGTCTATGTCCACGGAAACGGTCAGGACCAGTTAGCGCAAATTATGAAATCCGGCCGGCTGGTGGTGTACGGCGATGTAGGCCAGACCTTTGGATATGCCGCCAAAGGCGGGCAGGTGTATATCCTGGGGAACGCCGCCGGGCGCCCGATGATCAATGCGGTGGGGCGGCCGCGGGTGGTGATCAATGGCAACTGCCTGGACTACCTGGCCGAATCCTTCATGGCTGGAGATCCGTTCGATAACGGCGGATTTGTCATCCTGAACGGAATCCACCTGACCGACGCGGGTGAAATCGAAACCCTGGAAACCCCCTATCCCGGTGGGAACCTGTTTTCGCTGGCTTCGGGAGGCGCAATTTATGTGCGCGACCCGGAGCGAAAACTGTCCGCCGATCAGCTCAATGGAGGCGAGTTTACCCGCTTCGAGTTGCGCGATTGGGAACTCGTGTTGCCTTACCTGCAGGAGAATGAGCGGTTGTTTGGTATTCAGGTCGAGCAATTACTGCGGGTGGATGGGGAATCCCGCTCACCGGGAGAGGTGTACCGCAAGATTCGCCCGGCAGCCGTGCGCGCTTTGCAGGCGGAGGAAGCCTGGGTGCGTAAAGAATAATCACCTGGTTCTGATCAGGATAAAAAATCCGCCCTGGAGGTTCTCCGGGGCGGTTTTCATTGGGTGCGCTCTGGTTGGTTTTACGCTTCGAGCCGGTCGCGTATGGTGTTCAGTAACAGATCGAAATCCACAGGTTTGACCAGCACGGATTCGCGGCGTAATTCATGCGCGGCTGCCACTTCATATTTGATACTGAAGGCAGTGAGAAAGACAAAGGGGATGGTTTGCCAATCCGCATGGTGGCGTACCACCCGGTAGAGGCTGATGCCGTCCATGTGAGGCATATTGATATCCGAGAGGATCAGGTCGGGCTGGATCGATTCCAGAATATTGAGGGCTTCCAGGCCGTTGGCCGCGGCAAAAATATCATATCCTTCCAGGCTGAGGATATCGACCAGCGACTCCCTCAAATCGAGGTTATCTTCGACGATTAATAAGATACCCCGGATCTCGGGTACGGGTAAAACATCCGGTAACTTCATCAGACTTCCAGTCGTCATCAGTCCGCCGCCCCCAAACCAGGCAATCCTCCGGCAGGCGCAGCAAATCGCACCGCATTAACGACTGCCTCGGCGACAGCTTCAGCCGCCATGGCGCCTACTGTACTGGCATCCGCCTGGATCTCACCCAGGGAGAGCGCAAACAGGGTATCGCCATCAAATAACGTATGCGCCGGGCGTACCGTGCGGGCGAGACCATTTTGTCCCATCTGGGCAACCAGGTTGGTTTCTTCTTTCGTCAGGCGGGCGTTGGTCGCCACCACCCCAATGGCGGTATTTCCCTGGTAATCAAAGTCGGACAGGTGTTGTTGAGCGATCCTTTGCATCATTACTTCCACAGTATTGACGAATTCCGGAACATCTGCTTCCGGGTTTTCCATAAAAGCCGGGTTACGCGCCCCGGCTAAGATCTGGCAGGTTTGCGGGTCCAGCACTTCTCCAAGGACATTGACCACCATCAGGGCACTTACCAGCAGGCCGCCTGCATGAAGTGTGCCGCAACCCAGGCCGGATTTCATGGCGTATGGCATGCCCAGAATTTTCCCGACCGTTGCACCTGTGCCAGCGCCCACATTACCCTGCCTGACCGGCTGGCTGGAAGCCAGCTCGCAGGCCCGGTAACCCATGGCGGCATCCGGGCGAACATCGGAACGACCCAGAGCCAGATCGTAAATGACCGCTGCCGGTACGATGGGCACTTTCACCGGGCCGGTGTCGAAGCCGGCGCCTTGCTCTTCCAGGTATTTCATCACCCCGGTAGCGGCATCCAGGCCAAAAGCCGAACCACCGGTGAGTAAGATTGCCTGCACCTGTTGAACCAGATGCAGGGGACGTAACAGGTCGGTTTCACGTGTGCCGGGTGCGCCGCCTCTTTGCGCCACCCCGGCTGTGGCTCCCTGGGGGCATAAAATCACCGTACAGCCGGTGAGCGCATCCAGGTCATGGCTGTGCCCGACATGTATGCCAGGCAGGGCAGTGAGTGTGTTATTTTCGGTCTCAGGCATGGTTGTAATGTCCCGGTGATATGGTAAAGACTATAGTTGATCGAGCCAGGAAGGGGAATGGGTCAGAAGTACCTGTAAGGATGGCAGGATTCATTATGAGATCAGGCGAGCGTTGACAGTCGATTGCTTTGGAGTATAATTCCAACGCCTGCCGCCAGGCAGGGAGGCCCCGTAGCTCAATTTGGCAGAGCAAGCGACTCTTAATCGTTAGGTTCTGGGTTCGAGTCCCAGCGGGGTCACTAAATTATATCAGGAGCGTCACATGCCCAACCTCGAGCAACGCATCACTTTAACCGACGGACGCAGGTTGGGCTTTGATGAATTTGGCTAACCGGATGGTTATCCGGTTTTTTATTTCCATGGCACGCCCAGCGCCCGCGTGGAGTGGAAGCTGTTCCTCAACGAAGCCCTTGCCCGAAAATATGGCTTGCGGGTGATCGTTCCCGATCGACCGCCTCGCTTGGCCTGGAGAAGTTCGCTGTGCTGGGATATTCAGGCGGTGGCCCTTTTGCCCTGGCCTGCGCCGCAGCCTTGCCTGAGCAGGTGATCCGGGCGGCAGCTGTGTGCAGCGATGGTCCGCTGGAGATTCCGGGACACCGCGATGGTATTCATCCGAACAACCTGCAATTTCTTGAGATGGCCCGGGATAAGCCACTGTTGGGTCGCCTCATGTTGCGGGTGATGGGTCTGCTGGTGCGTTTTTTCCCGGCGAAGATGATCGAAAATGCGCTGAATTCGCTGCCCGAGCCCGATCGACAGGTGATCGCTCCTGTGGAAATGCAACAGGGATTCCTGAACATGATCCGCGCAGCTTTGCGCCAGGGTCCGCGCGGCGCCCAACAGGATACCGCCCTGATGGTTTCTCCCTGGGGAATCGCTTAGCAGACATTCAGACGCCGGTTAAATTCTGGCATGGTGATATGGATCAGAACGCACCATTGGCGCTGGCGCGCTACCTGGCAGGTGTGATTCCCCAGGCGCAGCTTCAGGTTTACTCTGGCGAAGGGCAGATCTCGTTATTTGTGCGCTACAAAGAAGAGATACTGGCTTATCTTACCTCATCGCGTTATCCCCAATTTGACCTCCCCTGTTTATTTGCCCTGACGCTGGGTCGGACA
>JAGUYX010000235.1 GCA_020061145.1 Anaerolineales bacterium
CATAATACGAAGATGGTTGAAAAAATTCAACTCACGCATAATTACAAGGATTTAAGTACCGATAAGGGTTTTCAATTCGATTTATTCAATGATCGTTGTGGAAATGGCTTTCGTTCGAGCTTCAAAACCCCAGCCATCGGAACCATATCGGGTGCGCTGGGTGCTGCCAGCGGTTTGTTCGGTGAATTATTCAGCCCGGCTGCCTGATTTGGGAAACAGAGAACATTCAGCGGCGTGGGAGCACTTCCGACCAGGCTTTCCAGGAAGCAGCCAAAGCATTATCTGAATCAGTTATTCAATCTCCCCGGTGCCAATCCTGGGTGTGCCTGGGTTCTTGCTGGAATGAGCGCAAAGGCTAATGACAGAACTATGCACCAGATTATGGAGTAGAAATGAGCGCTGCTCAGGCCAGCCGCACTGAGGAGGAGATTTGGGCGCATTCCAAGATGGCTGAGGAAGACCGTGAGATGCTGACTGAAAAAAGCTGGCGAGAAGGGGTGCGCGTTACCTTCCCGGAGTGTGGGGTTACCCGGGCACCCAATGTGAAATTCTGTCCTGAGTGCGGCTTAAAAAATCAAGCAAGAAACTACCTGTCCGGCTTGTGGGGAAACAGCGAAAGCCACAGCCAGGTTCTGCGGCAAATGGGGTCATAAGATGTGAGCATAAATTGCCTGAGATTAGGTCCATCTCAGGCAACTTCCAATTTCGTCAGCTTGTTAATTCGACCGCGTTCCTGGCGATCGAGGATGCGCTTTCGAATCCGCAGATTTTCAGGGGTAACTTCTAAGAGTTCATCATCTGCCAGATATTCAATGCACTCATCCAGGCTCATCTGGCGTGGAGTCGTCAACCGCACGTCAATATCCCGTATTGAATTGCGCATGTTGGTCAGGTGTTTGGTCTTACAGATGTTTACGTCAAGGTCGCCCGGTCGCTGGTGAATACCGATCACCATTCCTTCATAAACCTGAACACCCGGGCCGATGAACAAATCACCACGCTGTTCTGCGTTCTTCAATCCAAAGGTATTGGCTTCCCCGGTTTCCCATGCCACCAGCGAACCACGATTTCGCGAAAGAATCTGCCCGACCAACGGGCCATACCCCTGAAACAGGCTGGTCATCACGCCCATTCCCCGGGTTGCGGTCAGAAAATGGTGGCGGAAGCCCAATAATCCGCGAGTAGGCACCAAAAAAACCACATGCACCATGTTATTTGGAGTATTAATCATATTCAACAATTCCCCTCTGCGTTTACCCAGCATTTCCACCACGGTACCGACCATTTCGTTGGTCGTTTCGATATGCACTTCTTCGTAGGGTTCCTGAAGTTTTCCATCCTCGTCCTGGCGCAGGATGACTTCCGGTCGCGACACTTGAAATTCATAACCCTCCCGCCGCATGGTTTCAATCAGGATTGCCAGGTGTAATTCCCCGCGCCCGGAAACCAGAAAAGTATCAGCCGCATCCGTGTCGCTGACCCTTAAGGCAATATTACGCTTCAATTCATTGTACAAACGCTCGCGTAATTTACGAGAAGTACCCCAGCGTCCTTCACGACCGGCGAAGGGGGAATTATTCACACCGAAAGTCATGCGCACTGTGGGTTCTTCCACCCGGATAATCGGTAAAGCCTCTGGGTTTTCAGGATCGGCCAATGTTTCACCAATAAACGCCTCTTCCAGGCCAGCCAGGGTAATAATTTCACCAGCCTGGGCAGATTCTACTTCGACCCGTTTTAAGCCCTCATGGACGTACAAATAACGGGCAAGTTCTGGAATCTGTTCTCCATCGATGGTTAATCGGAGGATAGATTGTCCGGCCTGCAGGGTTCCCCGGTATATCCTGCCAATCACGGATAACCCACGATAACTATCATAATCCAGCGAGGTAACCAACATCTGGAATGGCTCGTCCGGAGCGACTCGCGGCGCAGGTACCGAGCGTAAAATCGTTTCGAATAATGGTGAAAGGTCTGGACCCAGTTGCGGGGTGATACCGGCCTGTCCATTCGTAGCGGTGGTATAAATCACCGGAAAATCGGCTTGTTCATCGGAGGCGCCTAACTCAATAAACAGGTCAAACGTTTCGTTGAGCACACGGGCAGGGTCCGCATCTTTCCGATCGATTTTATTGATCACCACAATCGCTTTATGACCCAGCTCCAGGGCTTTGCGCAGCACAAATCGGGTTTGTGGTTTTGGCCCCTCAGCAGCATCGACAAGTAATAAAACGCCGTCCACCATGTTCAGCACGCGTTCTACCTCGCCACCGAAATCGGCATGCCCGGGAGTATCGACGATATTAATTTTTACGTTTGTTGCGGAACTTGCGTCATAAATCTGAATGGCAGTATTTTTCGCCAGAATGGTAATGCCGCGTTCACGTTCCAGATCGTTAGAATCGAGGACGCGCTCGGCTATCTGCTGGTTTTCGCGAAACACATGCGCCTGCCGTAACATGGCATCTACGAGCGTGGTTTTGCCATGGTCGACATGGGCGATAATGGCAATATTACGTAAATCTGTGCGGGTTATCATTAAACTAAACGACTCCATCAACGGAACAAAACAAAATCAAAGACCGCTAAGTTTACCAGAATAAGCATGTTTTGGGAAACCAATTCCATTCTTTGGCAAGAAACTCATTTTACTTAAGCAATTCCCGGCTGGACTTGACGGTAGGTGAGGTCGCTTTTATAATATCAACCATCCGATCGATATGATTGATCAGATTAATCGTATTCAATCTCTGGTCATTTACACACGAGGTATCCATGTTCAGACGTCGATTACCCAATGAGTTTATCCGTTATCTGGCGAGCCAGTTTATTCTCCCCAATGGTGAGGGTGATCAGGCTACGGTTTCGGATAAGCGCACTGGGGACCGCTTACCTTCGCTGGGGCAATTAAGTGAAATATTGGGGGTAAGTGTCGCCAAACTGCGAGAGCAACTTGAGGTTGCCCGTCAACTTGGATTTGTGGAAGTGCGTCCCAGAACTGGTATTCGGTGTTTACCTTATTCTTTTACCCCTGCGGTTCGCCAGAGCCTGATGTATGCTGTTTCCATCGCCCCGGCACATTTTGATGCGTACACCGATTTGCGAAACCAGATTGAGTCAGCGTATTGGATTGAGGCAGTCAGGTTATTACGCGCAGAAGATCACGACTATTTACAAACGCTTATCGGCCAGGCCTGGGAAAAATTGCATGGATCGCCGATTCGCATACCTCATCGTGAACATCGTGAATTACACCTTACCATATATCGCCGGCTGGAAAATCCTTTTGTAATCGGGTTGTTGGAGGCGTTTTGGGATGCATATGAAGCGTTTGGATTGAATTTGTATGCAGATTACGGCTATCTGGAACAGGTTTGGATTTATCATCAACAAATGGTGGATGCAATCTGCGCTGGCGATTTCGAAGCAGGGTTTGAGGCGATGATAAAACACAAAGACCTGTTCCAACATCGACCCATCCCAGAATTATCTGGAGCACCGAGTGCAAACGGTAATGATTCACCTGGCAGCAGCTATTTCGAAGCTGACCAGTAACAAATATAAGGAGTTTAAATGTCTACAGTATTACCCTCAGAGAAAGTATCGAAATTATCCGGCAGGGAACCGATCGTGAACGATTTTTCGATCACTGTGGGAACAGCGAATGGTTCCGGTTCCCAGACCTCGAACACAACGCTTCTCCGTGCCTTGTTTAAAATGGGGATTCCGGTCTCTGGGAAGAATTTATTTCCTTCCAATATTCAGGGTTTGCCCACCTGGTATACCATACGAGTGAGCAAAGAGGGATATCTGGCAAGGCGTGAAGAGCACGAAATTGTGGTTGCAATGAATCCGGATAGTTTTGCCCAGGACTTGAAAGATGTAACTCCGGGTGGCGCATTTTTCTACGACGATAGTATTCGCCTGGCAATCAACCGCGACGATATTATCGTATACCCCATGCCGGTAAAAGAACTGGCTCGCGTGGTGGATGTTCCCAGCCGGTTACGGAACTATATTGCCAATATGGTTTATGTGGGTGTTTTAGCGCAAATGCTCCAGATCGATCTGGACAAAATTCAGCAAGCGTTAGAATTCCACTTTGATGGTCGTGAAAAACCGGTCAATTTGAATATGACGGCAGTGCGCGAATCAGCCAAATGGGCTGCGGAGAACCTTGAAAAGCAAGATCCATACATACTTGAGCCTATGGATAAGACTTCGGGTTTCATCATGACCGATGGGAACACGGCCTCAGCAATCGGTGCAATTTATGGGGGCGTCCAAATCGCGACCTGGTACCCGATTACTCCTGCCACCAGCCTCGCGGAGAAACTGAACGAATATCTGCCTAAATTACGTAAAGACCCGGAAACCGGGAAGCATACTTTCGCGGTATTGCAGGCAGAAGATGAACTGGCGGCCATAGGAATGGCGATTGGCGCTGGTTGGTCTGGATTACGCTCGATGACCTCTACCTCCGGACCCGGGATCAGCCTGATGACGGAGTTTTACGGCCTGGCATACGCTGCGGAAATCCCCGTGGTGATCTGGGATGTCACTCGTGTTGGACCCTCCACCGGACTGCCAACCCGTACTTCGCAAGGCGATCTGATTATGTTGTATTTCCTTGGGCATGGTGACACTAATTCAATCATTCTTTTACCTTCCAACCCGCAAGAATGTTTTGAGTTTGGATGGAAAGCCTTCGATCTGGCGGAGCACTGGCAGTCTCCGGTGTTAGTGATGTCCGATCTTGACCTGGGTATGAATCAATGGATGACGCGCCCGTTTGAATATCCGGATCAGCCTATGGACCGCGGGAAAGTGCTCTGGGAAGAAGATTTGGAAGAATTGAAAGGTGAGTGGGCGCGATATCTCGATGTGGACGGGGATGGAATTCCTTACCGGACGATCCCAGGAAATCGTCACCCGCATGCGGCTTACTTCACGCGTGGCACCGGGAAGAATGAATACGCCCGCTATACTGAAGATAATGAAGTGTGGGAACGTATGCAGGACCGGGTGAAAATGAAATATCAAAACGCGCGGAAAACGCTTCCCAAACCCGTGATCGAAATCAGCGATGAGAACTGTTCCCTGGGAATCATTGCCTTTGGCTCCACGGAACCAGCTGTGGTGGAAGCGCGTGACCAATTGCTGGATCGACATGGGATATGTTCCAACTTCATGCGCATCCGGTCGCTTCCAAGTTCAGACGAGGTGCGTGAATTCATCGAACGGCACGAGAGGAACTATGTGGTTGAGCTAAACCGGGACGGTCAAATGCACCAGATCCTGACCGTTGAATATCCTGAGCTGGCAACCCGCTTAATCTCAGTCGCCCATCTGGACGGATTACCGCTCACTGCTCGCTGGGTGCGTGAGCATATTCTGGCAGAAGAGGAGAAATAACATGGCTACACAGGTAAATTTAGCAGGATTAACGAAAGCAGAATATCGCGGTCACCCAAGCACCCTGTGCCAGGGTTGTGGGCACAACTCCATTTCCAGCCAGATTATTGCAGCTGCCTATGAACTGAATATCGTTCCGGAAAATGTAGTCAAGTTTTCTGGGATTGGATGTTCCAGTAAAAGTCCCACCTACTTCCTCAACCGCTCCTATGGATTTAATGGCCTGCATGGTCGCATGCCCTCGATTGCTACCGGGGCGATGTTTGGCGATGTTACCCTGAAAGGCCTGGGTGTGAGTGGAGATGGAGACACTGCCAGCATTGGTATGGGTCAATTTAAGCACATGCTGCGCCGCAACCTGGATTTTGTTTACATCGTGGAAAATAACGGTGTATACGGCCTGACTAAAGGACAATTTTCGGCGACAGCCGAGCGTGGTTTGGAGCTTAAATATCAGGGCACCAATCCCTACAGCCCGGTTGATATTTGCGCGGAAGCGTTGATTGGAGGCGCATCCTTTATCGCCCGTTCTTTCGCCGGCGATCCAAAACAGGTCAAGGAGTTGATCAAAGCTGCCATAAGCCATAAAGGTGTGGCGGTTTTAGACATCATCAGCCCCTGTGTCACATTTAATAATGACGATCATGCCATGCACTCGTATGGCTGGGCCAAAGATCACGAAGCTCCGCTGCATGATATTTCTTACATTCCACCGAGGGAAGAAATCATGCTCGAGGAAGAATTTGAGCCAGGCGAGGTGCGCGAGGTGGAATTGCACGATGGCTCGCAAATCATCCTCAAAAAATTGGAAAGGGATTACGATCCCACTGATCGCGAAGCAGCCGTGCAAATACTGGAGCAGGCATATCGAAATCACTGGCTGATCACAGGATTGATCTATGTCAACACCGATCAGCCCACTCTGGCAGAGATACACAACCTGCCAGATGAACCACTCAACCGTTTGACTGCCGATCGATTACGCCCCGCAGCGGATACGATCAAGATGGTCAACGAAATGATGTTCTAGGCAAACCGCTAAAAGGATTAATTAAGCAAAGCAACCCGAATGTTGGTTAGCTTAAGTGTTTGGCTGAGGCAAATATCCACGAAATTTACATTGCCTTCGGCCACTGATCAATGCGAGCGATCCATCTCACATAAAAGACCGGGATCCCGGGTGGGTTTTCCCGGTCTTGTTGTTTAATTTGCCAAGGGGTAGCCGCTTTTTAGATGAGTGTAAATTTTTGACGGGCTTTTGCCAGCACGTCGATAACCAGAAAAACCACACCGGCCACAATACATACATCCGCAATATTAAAAACCGGCAGGGCAAAAAATAAAAATATATCGGTTACATAACCATAGGCGAGCCGGTCGATCAGATTTCCCAATACTCCCCCCAGAAATATCGCCAGCCCGAAGCGTCCGAGATCGATGTCGCGGTGAGTGCTCAAATCATAAGTAATTATTAATAGCGTGATTACCAGGCTAAGATAGGTAACCCAGATATTCGCATTTTGAAAAAACCCCAGTGAGATCCCACTGTTTGGCAAATGTACCAGTTGTAGAAAGTCCTGGTTACCAGATAGCAAATTACGGGTTTCACCAGTTGATAATTGGCTGCGGACGAAGTATTTTGAGATGAGGTCCAGCCAAAGGATAATTTCCGCAATCACTGCCAGATAAACCATGTGCCAGACCGAATGGGTTGATTCGGATTCTTTGGAATTATTTTGGTGAATAAGCGGGTGTCGATTTGGGTTTATTGAATCCATGCGCAAGGGATAACGAATCCCCCGTTCGTAAATTTCAGAAACGGGGGATTATCTGAGTTTTATGAGTATACGATCAATACTGGAACTGAAAATCCCTTTTCGGACCGTTGTCCAGGTCAACTTTTTCCATGGAACTTTCCCCACGAGTACCTGGCAAGACCGAACAGGGCTTAAAGCGCAGTCGCAGGCTCCGGGTTATGTCCATGGTGGAACCAATCTCATCGCCGCAATACCAGACAGAAGCGGTATACTCATCCTTTTCAATGTGGAAGGTTTTATCCGCTCCGGCAGCCACGTACAGGTACTGGTAGGGGTACCCGAGATTAACCACGACCGGTTGATCGCTTTGGTTAATTACGCGTAACTTGGCTGGCCAATCATTTGCAGCGACAACTATGGCGCTTAAGATAACTAAGGCAAGAATAATCAGGATACTTTTTTTCATGAATTCCCTCCTGGTGTTCGGCGCCGAAAGCCTTTTCCGGACGCCTGAATGGTGAACGGGTGGACTTGGACTTATTCGTCCGGCTTCGTTTGTCGCTTGCTCGACAAAGCTAACCTCTATTATACAGAGATTTTCCGAATTTCAATCACCTGTCTGGCCTAATCTGTGCGACCTAACGTTTTCATCAGGCGAAAAATCACCCTGATTCAATCTTCGGCTGGTGAAGTCTCCTCCATCAGGAGATCATCATCTTCTTCATCAAACTCGTCCACTTCACCCCGTCTGATGATTGCAGAATTCATCCACAGTGCGACCAACCCTAACACCAATATACCAACCAGAGCCGGCGCAAGGAAGAAAAAAGCTCCTCCGGGTTCCTGAACGGGTGGAGTCGGATAATCTATCCAGATCAGAGTGAGCAGAAGATTGCGGATGATATAGTGGACGATTGCCGCCGCGCCGAGCAGTACAAACAATCGCTCGATTTTGCTTAGTGGATAATTAAATAAACTTGCACCCACCTTTCCTGCCAGGTATTTCCGTCCTATCCAGATGACAGCGATATATATCACGGCCATCAGCAGAATAGTCAGCAGGAAATAAACACCCTGGTTTAAGATTCCCCAGGCGTTCCCTGCCGGCGAGGCCACCATTTGCTCCCAGCCAGCGCCAAGAAAGATGGCGGTACGAATCCAGGTAAGGATATCTGCAATGGGGAGAAAGAAAAACCCGCTTAACAAAAACCAGACTACCAGTGTCAGGCCACGACTCAGGGAGAGCAAATCACCCTGGATTTGACTGACTGAAAAACCTTTTGCCGTCAGGGCGGCTGTTTCTCCACCGGCTTCGACTTCCAGTTCGTCTTCCAGCTCTTCTTCACCCAACTGCGCCAGAATAACTCCGGCTGCCAGCCACAGGGCAAACAAGGCTGCCAGAACCTGAGCTATCTCGAATCCAAAATTGATCCAGTTAAATAAATTGGTATCCAAAAGATCCTCCTTGATAAAGTGTCACAATGCAGAGATCGCTATAGTTCGAAAATAAAAGATTTACCGCTGTTTGATATAATACAACCGAATGGCTCAAGCCGCCAGTAAAAAACGTAAATTGGGGGCAAATGGAAAATAAGGAGACTACACATGGCTTTACCCCAACCCATTCTTGAGCTTTTTCAGCAGGCATCGAAAACATCTGCTTCATCACGGATGAATTCAGACACATTTTGGGGCGTGTTTACCATTTTGATTTTAGTTACCAGTTTTTTTGTGCGTATCTTTGCCGTTATCCTTGCTGCGATGGCGGGCAATTATGTAGGGGATAAACTACGCGCCCAGGTCACTGGACAACGTGGGCACCAGCTTGAGTTCATACATCGCGATGAACATGGAAACACCTTCATCGCAGCCAATCTGCTGCTATCAAATTTTCTACCAGCCTTAATGATTTCCTTACTGGCAAAACCTCGTATGGTTTATTCATTTTTAGGCGGAGTTGTAACCAGCTTTTTACTTGGCGATCGTTACGAGGATGAAATGTGGCATCAGCTAGATGAATTAATTTCCGGCGGAGATCCAACGCACAATTGGAACCCCGCCGAGCATCATCTGAATCCGCCACCAGGACATCATTAATCGCCTTTACTCAGGTTCTTCAATTTTTCGATAAGCCTGTCGATGCGATTTCGCATCTTGCGGTTTTCGTAAATTTCCCAATTCTCCAAAATCGGAATATATTTGGGATCACAGTTAGATTCCAGCCTGGATAAAACCCGATCCAGGGTCTGGCGATCCAACAAAATCAGGTCGCTAAGATCAATTGGCTGGTTGGAAGCTAATATTTCATCAAATTCGTAAATAATCTCGTTTGCAAGTGTATCTAATTCGACTTCTCGGCCATCCTCGGTTAATGTCACATAGAATCGATCTCCGACCTGGTCGAATTTCAAATATCCCTCCATCATTGCCAGGTTGATGCGCGCCAGAATTTGCGGCATATCCATGTGGGCAAAGATACCGTAGACCGGGCATTCTTCCAGCCCCATTTTGCGCAGGCGAGATGAAGCTTCCCCTTTTAATACCCGTGCAAGTAATTCAGGTCCTCCACGCCCGCGGAGATCGTCCGCGGCGCGCAACACACAGACCAGGTTTCTCTGAGCCAGGTTTTTGGCGGCAACATGCGGAATGGATGCAAGGGGATTTTTTCTGGTTTCCATCAGTTTATTACTTCCCTGAACCGAACTGCCTCAGGGTGATTGCCTGAAAATTATTAGAATCCGTTTATGGATAAACCGGCCAATCACTATAGCACATCGCCAACATATATCCGTTATCTATATAAAAACTTTCGGCGATTTGCCTAATTATAGCTTACCGGATTTTTCCGGATGCTTCCAAATTTACCTTGGTCACTTATCAGGTCGTCGGAACAACAGCATCCCTCTGCCATTCAGGCCGCATTGAATGGGCTGGTCATTGATATAC
>JAGUYX010000266.1 GCA_020061145.1 Anaerolineales bacterium
GCTCCAGCCCAGGTGATCAGCGGCTGGGCGACCGGTATATCACCCGGCCCCGCCAATGAAAGCACCCAGTCTTTGTTATTTGAGATCGCCAGCGCCCAGATGGATAAATTCGCCAGCGTGCCCGGTCTGGGTGTGCCCTCCGGCGACCTGAGCTTCACCCTGGCGCCGGATGCAAACGGTGTGGCAGTTTTATCGGTAACCCTGGTGGATAACGGCGGCACGAGTTATGGCGGCGAGGATACCAGCCCGGCGCACCTGCTCACCATCACGATCAACCCGGTGAATGACCCGCCGGTTGGCGTCGCATTTGGCCTGAGAATCGAACAGGATACCGGGTTATTCTTCCAGATTACGGATTTCACCGGTCATTTCATCGATGTGGATGGCGATTCGCTCGATCGGATAAAAATCAGCCAGTTGCCTGCCCATGGAGATTTATTCCTGGATGGTGTACTGGTCGCCCTGAACCAGGAGATCAGCCTGCTGGACCTGGACAAATTGCTATATTTTCCGGACATCAATTATTATGGCGCAGACAGTTTCCAATGGTATGCGCACGATGGCCTGGTCTTTGCCGGCTCACCCGCACAGGTATCTTTGTTGGTCGAGCCCGTGTGCCAGCTCTATCTTCCCTTACTAGGTGTTTCCATACCGTGACGTATATGCCCGCTCTGCCGCGCGGCGAGCAGGCAGGGTGGGCTTACGTTTTTTCCTGTAGCAGGTGTTCGGCGCGCACAAATCGTCGAGTATGGGTTTGCCCGCGCAGGATCAGGGAGTGTGTTTCGGCGAGCCTGCCGCGAAAATGCACCCCATCCAGTAAAGGCCCGTCAGTAATGCCGGTTGCGGCAAAAAAAACTTCCTCGCTGGTGATCAGCTCGTCGCTGCTGAGGATCTGTGTCAGATCCAGCCCGGCCTCCTGCACCTGCTTTTGCTCGATGGCGCTCTGCGGCGCAAGGCGGACGAGCATTGCCCCGCCCAATGCCTTCACCCCGCAGGCGGCGATAATCCCCTCTTCCACCCCGCCAATACCCATCAATACATCGACTTTATCATTGCTGGAAGCAGCCAGCAAAGCCCCGGCGATATCGCCATCCTGCTGGAGTATCACCCGCGCGCCAACCGCCCGAATTTCGTCGATCAGGTCGCGGTGGCGTGGTCGATCCAGGATAAACACCACCAGATCCTGCACTTTTTTCGATTTCTGGCGGGCGATCAGGGATAAGGTCCAGGCTGCCGGTGCATCCAGACACTCCGGGATTAACGCTTCCCCGACCTGCTGGTTGGCCACGATTTTTTCCATATAATTAGCCGGCGAGCAGGTCCACATGGTTTTCAAGGGAGCCAGCGCAGCCACAGAAATGGCGCCGGATTGGCCGGATGCCAGTAAACGCCGTCCATCGATCGGATCCAACACCACATCCACCGCCGGTCCTTTTCCGGTGCCCACCCTTTGACCGCTGCCCAGATCAGAGACATCTCCCAGGCGGCCTTCTTCACCGACCACAATGGTGCCATCCAGGTCGAGCGAATCCAGGGTGGCGTGCATAGCCTGGATGGCGGCGTCATCTGCTTCTTCCGGCTTGCCCAGACCCATAAACCGCGCCGCCGCCAGGGCTGCTGTTTCGGTACTGCGCACCAGATCCAACCCCAGGTTACGTGGAATGTGCGGTGTTTCAGGCAGGTTGTGCATAACTTTCGACTGCCTCCAGCAAACCGGCATTTTCCCAGGCCAGCGTACCCCCCTCCAGCAGGCGCACCTTGTTGCAACCGCAAGCCAGCAGCCACTCAGCCGCCATCTGGCTCCGCCTCCCGCTGCGGCAGACCAGCACCAGCGATTTCTCTCGGGGTACCTGCTGGGGGTCGGCCAACAAGCGCGGCAGGGGAAGCAGCTCTGCTCCGGGGATATGCCCTCGCCGGTATTCCCGCGGTTCACGCACATCCAGCACCAGGGGTGGTTCTGCCTGGTGTAATTCCTGCCAGAGTTGGGCGGGCTGAATCCTTTCCACTTCTGCCTGCGGGATCTCTACGGTGGGGATTTCCACCACGCTTTCCGGGCGCGCCAGCGACTGGCATTCACGGAAGACCCGCACGTTACTTTCATAAATACAGATTGCCGGGTCCAGCACCCGGTAAAACAGGTGTCCGATGGCTTCATCCTGGTGCAGAATGTGGTCAGCGCCCAGGTAATTCAGAAATCCGGTGGCAAACATTAAGCGCCGGATAGGCTCATTCACGCGTACCATATAAATATCCCCTCCGCGCTGGCGGGCGGTAACGACCAGCTCTTCCAGAAGCTGGATGCCGGAAAAATCACAATGACCCACGTGCTGCATGCGGAATAATAAATACCGCTGGGTTGGATATTGTTCCAGGTGGCGTTTGACCTGGACTTCCACATGGTGCACCGCCCCAAAATACAGGTCGCCGAGGATATCAAAGATCGCCAGTTGTGGGCACAGAGGTTTGTCCGGCTGGAAGGTCAGGTGGCGATAGTTATCATCCGGCACAACCGGGCGGACGCGCGGTGTGCTGGTGTTTTTAATATAGATTGCAAAGGAAAGCAGGATTCCGACCAGGACGGCAAAATCCAGGCGCAAAAATAGCGTCCCAAACAGGGTCACCAGCATGATCACTGCGTCGGCGCGCGCCCCACGCCAGATCCGGCGCATTTCTCGCAGATCGACAAGTTTAATCGAAGCCAGGATCAGAATGGCCGCAAACACTGCCAGCGGCAAATACGAGGTTAACGGGGCCAGGGTAAGCAAGACAACCAGTAAAAAAACCCCGGAAATCACCGCAGCTAATGGAGTGCGACCGCCCATCTGCAACACAAACGCCGAACGTGCAAACGAAGCCGATACCGGAAAGCCTGAAAATATCCCGGCGGCGAAGTTAGCCAATCCCTGACCGACGAACTCCTGGTTACTGTCCAGTTTTTGGCGGGTAACGGCAGAGATGGATCGGCTGATGGCAGCCGCTTGAATCAGTCCCATCGCACCAACTGCCAGGGCGCCGGTAGACAGGGTTGCGATCAGGTCCAGATCCAGCACGGGTAAAGACGCCAAAGGCGGCAGGCTGCGCGGTAACCCGCCGAGGACGGTAATCCCCAGCCGTTCCTGGCCGATAAAAAAGACTACCAGCGCGGCGGCCGCCAGGCTGATCAATGCGCCCGGCAGGCGCGGTTTCCAGCGGGAAAGCAGGAGGATCACCAGCAGACTTCCCAGACCAAAGGCCGCAGTAGGCAGGTGAAGCTGCGGCAGGGCAAGCAGAGTCTGGTAAAGGGTTTCGATCAGGTTGGCGCCGGTCACTGCCGGCAAACCCAACAATGGACGCACCTGACCGATCAGGATGAGCAGGCCCGAACCGGCGGCGAATCCGATGATCACGGAGTGCGAAACGAAATTCACCAGCACCCCCAGGCGCGCCATGCCCAAGACTAACTGGAACAGACCGACCATTACCGCCATCATTCCCGCTGCCAGCAAGTACATCATGGTGCCGGGTGGGGTTATACTGACCAGCACGGAGGCGACCAGGAGAGAGGTGGTATTGGCCGGGCCGGTGTGTACGTGCGCTGAAGAACCCCACAGAGCGCCGGTAATCGCACCCACCGCAGCGGCATACAGACCCATCGCCGGGGGTAGCTGGGCGATGGTGGCAAAGGCAATGGCCTGGGGCAGCAGAACCACTCCCACGGATAAACCCGCCAGCAGATCAGACCGGAAGTTGGCACTCTGATAGTCCTTAAATACGCTGTACGGCCGCAGGAGGTAATTCAGCAGATCGGAGCGATTTGGCATCAGGTTTTGACTCCGGGAAAGCTGAGTGGGTAACGATTGGCTTAAACGGATTTCTTTGCTATCGATTATAGAAAAGTTCCGCCCAGATGACAACCTCCCCCTGTGACGTGCAACTCTCACAAAGGATTTGCGTATATCTGGGTAGAACCAAACGGCCAATTTGCGGCGGGAGACCACCCGGCGGACACTAAAGGAGAGTGACACATGGCTATTTTTACGATGATCGGTGACCTGATTGCAGGCCTGGTCGGCTTGATTGTCGGTCTGGTTAAGGGAATTTTTGATCTGGTGTTCGGCATTGTGGGGTGTACCTGTGGATGCATTTTGCCCGTGTTGCTCCTGGCTATCCTGGCCGCGCCGGTTATCCTGTTGATTATGCTGCTGTAACTGGGCGGATATCGATGCCAGCAAAAACTCGCCTGCCGGTAGCAGCCAGGCGAGTTTTCTATCGGAATATCAGGTTGGCCTGGGTTGTAATCTTAGCCAGAGTGCTGCCATTCTATGCCTGTTTGCTGCAGGCCTGTTCTGCCCTGCTAATTCTCCTGCAAGGCGATTAACATGCGGGTAACGCCAAATTCGCGGTATCCTCGAAATATGTCCCCGGCTGCACCTGCCTGGAGTGCAGTTATCCTGGAGTCTCGATGACCAATCCCGATTTAACCGTGCCGTTCGATCATGCTTACTGGGTCGTCCCTGAGCGTTTATTGGCTGGACCATACCCGGCTTCTTCGAATCCGTTGCTCGCTGAAGCCCGCCTGCGCATGCTGCTGGATACCGGTATTACCCAGATTTTCGATCTTACCGAAGTGGACGAAATGGACGAATCTGGCACGGAAATTCCGGCGTATGCCCCATTTCTCTTCGCTCTGGCTGGCGAGCAACACAAATCGGTTCGCTACCAGCGTTTTCCCATCCCGGATTTCAGCATCCCTTCGCGCCAGCAGATGCGCCTGATCCTGGATGCGATTGATGAAGCGTTGGCGCAGGGTAAACGCGTTTATCTCCACTGCCAGGGCGGGCGCGGCCGCACCGGAAGCGTGGTGGGGTGTTTTCTTGCCCGGCATGGAGTCGCTGAAGGGGATGACGCGCTGGCGCGGATCGGTTATTTAAGACGCTTCACCCCGAATGCTGAGTCACCTTCCCCGGAAACAGACCAGCAGATCGAGCTGGTTAAAAGCTGGCGTGAAGGGGAATAACCGCCTTTTCTTCCTCGGGATTTCCTCGCAAACCGACCTTTTTGTTGTAGACTCATCGCCATGAATTTACCACAACTGAGACTGCAAGTTGCTCCCATCGCCGACCCGCGGGCGATTGTCCTTGCGCCGCCCTGGCGATTTAC
>JAGUYX010000250.1 GCA_020061145.1 Anaerolineales bacterium
CCGATTTCTGTACGTAATGCATGGAAAACAACTGCGCCTTTCCAGTAGGTTTCAGTGCCTAACAGCGAAGATGACGGCAGGTCACCCAACGGCGCCCCCCATTCACCATTCAACAGTCGCTGTGTTCGCTCCTGCATAAAATAGTCTAAATTTTCTGGATTGTTGCGCGTTTGCCAGATCAAAAAAGTGTAAATCGCAAATCCTTCTTTCAGCCACATGTCCCCCCAGCTTTCCAGGCTGACCCAATTGCCAAACCAGCTATGGGCGATTTCATGAATGATCGTTTCTTCATTCAGGCCGGTCTCCGGCAAGATTACCATGGTTTGCGTTTCAGAAGCCAGGCTGACCTGGCGCGTGGTGACGAATCCAAACGCTTCGAACGGATAAGTGCCATACAATTCTGCCATCCAATCCAGCGCTTCCCCGGTAACTGATGCGGCAGCCGTAAATTCGTCCAGTAAATCGGGATACACATAATGGCGAAGAGGAACGCCGGCGGGTGATCGGCCCTGAATAAGTTGATAATCGCCTACCGCAAGCATGGCAAGGTAAGGCGCCATCGGGTAGGGATGCTGCCACATATATGTGCTGGTGCCGTCAGAATGATCGCTTTGATTGATCAGGCTTCCATTTGCAACAGCGATATAACCGTTAGGGACGGTCAATTCGAATGAGAAAATGGCTTTATCCAGTGGATGATTATTGGTCGGAAACCAGCGATGCGCGCCATCGGGCTCTGAAAGCGTAAATATTGTGCCACCCGGGTAATACAGACCCAGATGCCTGACAAAAGGGACATAAGGTGAGGGCGTTTGAGGCGGCACTCCTTCATATTCGATGCTTATCTGAAAGGCCTGATCCTGAAAGAGCGGGGAGGGCAGGTCGATCCATACTTTATGGTCATGGCGTTCATAGGTTGAATCCTCCCCATTCACCTGCAGTGAAATAATTCCGTAACCGTCAAAATCGAGGCTAAGCCGATCGAGCGCCGCTAAAGTGATCAGGCCGTTTAGCGTAGCCTTTGCATGGACAAAGGCTCTGGAGGGGTCGAGCTGAAAGCGGAGCTGATAGGCTTGAATATCGTAGCCGGTATTCCCTAACTCCGGAGCGTATGGGTCGCCAATAGAATCGGAACCGGAGACCGGCACCGGGGTCAGTGTGGGCGTGGGAGGGACGGGTGTAACAGTTGGGATAACTGTCTGGCCGGGGAAGGAGGTCAGTGTTGGGTTGACAACAGTGATTGTTGCTGTGTTTATTGTTTGGAAGGAGAGGGGAGTCGGGTTGCCTCCCCGGCAGGCTGCGACCAGAGTTGAGAATATCAATGCGGTTATGGGTATTAAGACGTAATGCGAATGAATTTTGTATTTCCGAATCATGGCTGTGATGCCCGGTTCATGTTTGCAATGGTTAACCTTATCATGAAATATTACGAAAATTAACGAAAAGGGTTTCGGATACCTTCATCCGAAACCCTGAGAGACCATTAATGCAATGGCACATTGGATCCCCAATGTTAATTTCAAACTTCACCCGTAAAGTCTAGCCGGAAAAGCACCGATCTGGTTGGATAAGCCGGGCGCTAGACCCTCATTTCATCGTCGGTTTTATCCATTTCCAATAAAACGCCTTCGGTCACGTATAAGGTACGCTCGCAAATATTGGTTACTCTGTCTGCCAGGCGCTCCAGATTATGGGCAACCCACATTAAATAGTTCGCCCGATCGATGGTAGATGGATCGGAAATCATATAAGTGACCAGCTCGCGGTAGACCTGGTTGTAAAGTGCATCCACTTCGTCGTCAATCCTGGGAATTTCGCGGGCAGCCACAGCATCACGTTCCACAAAAGCGGTTAAGGCTTTGTGCAGCATATCCACCCCGATCGTGGCCATACGGGGTACATCGATCAGAGGTTTTAGCAAAGGTTGTTTGCCAATGATCATGGCGATTTTGGCGATACCCTTGGCGTAATCCCCCATTCGTTCGAGCTCAGTGTTGATTTCAAGGATGGACGCCAATACCCGCAGATCGCTGGCCATGATAGGTTGTTGGGTAGCGATGGTGCGGATACAACGGTCTTCGATCTCGAAATGTTTTTCATTAATCAACTTATCGTTATCGTAGATCAACCGGGCAGCGTCAAGATCCTGTTTTTTCAATACAGCAACTGCATCCAGGGTAGCGTTTTCAACCATACTGCCTAACACCAGGACCTGGTTCAATAATTGTTGGATCTGTAAATCGAGAGTTTCTCTGGGCATGGTCTTATTACTATCCTTTCATCATTAACCGAAGCGGCCGGTGATGTAATCTTCAGTGCGTTTGTCTTTCGGATTGGTAAAAATTTCTGAAGTTGGTCCGGTTTCGACCAGATAGCCAGCCCGATCTTCGTCCATGTTAAAAAAGGCTGTATCGTCGGATACGCGAGCTGCCTGTTGCATATTATGCGTAACAACAATGATGGTGTAGTTCCGGGATAATTCTCGCATCAGCTCTTCGATTCGTAAAGTGGCGATGGGATCCAGAGCGGAAGCGGGCTCATCCATCAGAATGATTTCAGGTTTTACTGCAATTGTACGCGCAATGCACAGGCGTTGTTGTTGTCCGCCGGATAACGATAGCGCGTTTTGATGAAGCTTATCTTTCACTTCATCCCATAAAGCTGCCTGGCGAAGTGATTGTTCAACCAGATCATCCAGATCCCGTTTGTAACCATTAATTTTAGCACCCCAGGCGACATTATCATAGATGTTTTTTGGAAATGGGTTAGGTCGTTGAAAAACCATCCCGATCCGGCGGCGAATCTCGACCGGATCCACGTCGTTGGCATAAATATCGTAACCATGAAAGGTCACCTGCCCTTCGATATGTGAATTGGGTACCAGTTCGTTCATACGATTGAAAGACCGCAGCATGGTGCTTTTCCCGCATCCGGATGGGCCAATGATTGCCGTGATCTGGTTGCTCCGTATCGCCAGGCTCACATTTTTAATGGCGCGGAAATCGCCATAATATATATTCAGATCCTTCACTTCAATGGCATACTGCCCATTGGTTAAGTGTCCATTAGAGGTCATTACCAGTTTCTCCTGCTGTAACGGTTGCGCAAATATATCGCCAGACCGTTTAAGGATAACAACAAAATCAATAACACAATGATGCTTGCCGCCGCCAGGCTGCGCCAGACATCCTGGGGTCGAGTAGTCCATTGATATACCTGAATTGGCAGGGCAGTAAATTTTGAGAAGAGATTCTCGGGATCAAAGGTGATGTATGTTGAAGCCCCAATGACTACCAGCGGGGCTGTTTCTCCGATTGCGCGAGATATCGCGATGATAGTACCGGTCAGGATGCCAGGCAAGGCGTTTGGCAGCACGTGAAACCAGATGGTTTGCCATTTGGTTGCGCCGATAGCATAAGCCGCTTCACGTAAAGAATTGGGAACCGCTTTAATCGCTTCACGGGCATTGATAATAATTACCGGTAAAATGAGCAGGGTAAGCGTCAATCCGGCTGCCAAGATTGTGCGCCCATTGGCGGTCGTGTTTCCATCCAACGCCCCAAAAATTGCGCCACTGGTGAGGGGCTCTAACGCTCGAACGAAAACAGCCAGACCCACGATGCCATATATGATGGACGGCACACCAGCCAGGTTATTGATGTTGGTTTCGATAGCCCGGTTGTGCCATTTCCGCGTGTCGGCATACTCTTCAAGATAGATGGCTGCACCCACGCCAACCGGGAAAGCCGTCACCAACACAATAGAAATGATTGCCAGTGTTCCCAAAATGGCAGTTCTGATACCTGCCACGATCGGATCGCTATCCTGGGGTGAAACGATAAATTCCCAGCTCAACCAGGAACGGAATTCCAGGTATGCTTCGGGGTAATTAGCCTGAGCTTCATTGATCACCCGGCTGGATTGAAAAAGCGAGGTAAACAATGGCCAGGTTTCCTTGACCCCGGGTTTGAGGATGTTCTCCTCGATGATGTCCAGCAATTGTGGTTTTGAATAGTCGGTCAAGGGACGATCGCGAGTTAATTGTCTGAGCAACCCTGCTGAAACTTTAGCTTCGATTATGGCTGCCAGATCGGCCTTTTCGAGAGTTTCCAATGGCGCGCCAGTTGAAGTTAAAGAGGCGGGGTTTACCTTGTACTCAAGGGCGACATAACCGAAGGCGTCATTGACAATGTTATACAAAAGGGCGAATAATGCCAGAATACCGATCAGGGTGGACAATCGAAAAATGTTGAGCCAGAATTTACCGGCGCGATGTCTGGCCTCCGTCCGGTAATCAAATTCATTTGAATTTACCGATCCGACCAGTTCCTTCTGTATGGTATTCATTTACTCGTATACCTCCCGAAAGCGCCTCACGATTTGTTGGCTGATGATATTCAACCCGAGCGTGAGTACAAATAACAACAAGCCAATGGCGAAAATACTATTGTAATCAATCGAGTCATAACTTAAATCGCCGCCGCTGATTCTGACCATATAACCGGTCATGGTCTCAGCGGGGTTGAAGGGATTGAAAGTGAAATTCGGTCCTGCTCCGGCAGCGATGGATACAATCATGGTTTCTCCGATGGCGCGCGAAACCGCCAAGATAAACGCTGCAGCAATCCCGGATATGGCTGCCGGCAGGACCACCCGAATAGCGGTTTCCAGCCGCGTGGCGCCCAGTGCATATGCGCCTTCGCGTAAAGACCTGGGAACAGCGCTCAGCGCGTCTTCGGTCATGGAGGTGACTAACGGCAGGATCAAAATGCCAATCACGATTCCGGCTGAGGCGGTATTGTAAATTTGCACAACCTGAGCGCCAAAAATCAGGCGGAGCAAGGGCGTCATAAATGTCAGAGCGAAATAACCATAGACTACGGTGGGTATGCCCGCCAGTACTTCGAGGACAGGTTTTAGCGTGCTGCGAAAGCGGGGTGTAGCATATTCACTCAGGTAAACTGCAATCATCAAACCAATGGGTAAAGCAAAGATCATGGCGATCAGGCTGGTCATTAATGTGGCGTTGACCAGCGGCCACACACTGAACTCTCCGATTTGCGGTTGCCATTTTATTCCGGTGAAAAAGTCCAGCAAACTTACTTCCCTGAAAAACAACCAGGACTCTTTCAGGAGTTCGTAAATAATCGCTAATGTCGTCAGGATGGAGATAGAGCCAAACAAAAAAAGGAAACCATGAATGATGGTCTCACTCAGACGAACTTTTTTTCTCAGTTCTGGAGGGGTAGACTTGTCTGAATACCCGGGGTTGTTGATGTGGCTGGTTATCTCAGCCATGGATGAAATTCCTCCGAATTGAAATCATGCATAAACAAAAGGTCAGGGATTGCATGCTTCCAGACCGGCCTGCTTGCAATCCCTGAACGAGATATTCAATACCAGGGTTATGGATTCATCGCTTCCAGCCAGGCGGAACGCGCCTGGTTCAGGGCTTCATCCGATGCGGGGAAATATCCGACATCGAGAATTTCTTCGTTCACAAAAGTGAGGAAGAAATTGATGAAACCTGCGACCTGGGGTTTTTCCTCCATGATCGAAGCTGAGGAATAGATGAAGAGGGGGCGAGCAAGTGGGTAAGAACCGTCTTCCGCTGTGGTGGCGGTAGGCGCAACCCCTTCAATCGAGAGGGCTTTTAGCGAACCCTGATTTTCGTTGTAATATGCGTAACCAAAGTAACCAATCGCATAAGGCGAACCCTGGACACCCTGGACCAGTACGTTATCATCCTCGGAGAATTGGATATTGGCGGCGGAGAGGATGGGGGCATCATCTTCGGCGAAGATAGCTTCTACAAAAAAGTCGAAAGTGCCAGAGTCGGTACCCGGACTGAAACGCTGGATAGGCTCGTTTGGCCAGGAAGGATCAACATCCGACCAGTTAGTTGCTGTCGAGAAAATCAGGGCAAGTTGTTCGAATGTCAGATTATCAAGAAAATCGTTCTCAGCAGAGACTGCCACTGCGAGTGCATCTGTGCCGACGCGAAATTCGATGGGTTCACGACCGATGCTGCGGCAGGATTCGATTTCGGAGTCTTTGATCGCGCGAGAAGCATTGGAGATATCTGTCTCGCCCGATACGCAGAAGCGTTCGAAACCGGCTCCTGATCCAATGGAATCGATGGTGATGTTCCCGGTGAAACCTTCGGATTCAAACCGGTCGGCCATGGCTTCTGCCAGTGGGAATACCGTGGAGCTGCCGGCTGTAACAATATCGCCGGACAGAGATCCAGGATCCACATCGGGAAGCATGCCACTATCCTCACCCGGGGTTTCTGCCTGGGTGGTTGCAGTGGGATTACTTTCGACGGGTTCGGTTACCTGAGGCTCTTGCTGAGTGGTTGCCGTAGGATTATTTACGACAGGTTCGTTTACCTGGGTTGTCGGCACCGGGGTAATCGTCGGGGCGCAGGCTGCCAGCAGGAAGGCAACCAGCACGAAAACTGGAAGCCAGGGATAAATATTGCGATGCATAGATACTCCTCCGTATCATTTTTTTAGATTCTGATTACCGCCTGGTTAGAAATCCTGCGGATTAATCAGCGTCATGTGGGAGGTTATCATGCGTGTTTTAACGGACAAACAAAACCAGGTTAACAATAAAACATGATCGGGTTAAGGATTGGTTAACAGATAGATTAAATTTGTTCCTCAGGCCATATCAGAGGTCATAAATAGAGCGTCTTCAGCTTCCGCAACCTGCCTGCCTTCTTTCACATCCACTCGACTTAGCAAAAAGATGCCGGTAATAAACAGGATGATCAAGCTTAGAATTGCCGGGCGGCTGTTGCCAAATAGAAATACAGCCATGGCAAACAAAAGCGGGCCGATGAGCGAGGCAAATTTTTCCATAACTCCAAACAGACCAAAGAATTCACCACTCTTGCTGGCGGGGGACATGGATGCGTATAGGCTGCGACTGAGCGCCTGGC
This sequence comes from Anaerolineales bacterium, assembly GCA_020061145.1. Classification (GTDB taxonomy): domain Bacteria; phylum Chloroflexota; class Anaerolineae; order Anaerolineales; family DRKV01; genus JAGUYX01. The sequence continues at coordinate 6,950 of JAGUYX010000250.1, forward strand.
TGCCACCCTGAACCACAGACACCATCCAGGCTAGGAACCAGAATTCTACTGTGGAATTGAGGAAAAATCCCCAGATTGCGATGATGGTGTAAATCGACAAGGCAAGTATGATGCTTCGTTTGGTGTCGAATAGCTGGACAATGGAGCCAAAAATGCGCTCTCCAAAAATCCAGGCCAATGCCAATCCAAGCGCTTCCACTGCCAGGACAAGCCCAAATATCAATCCCAGATTGCTTACCCTGGCAGGTGGTAAAACTTCGATCTGGGTAAAAGCCAGCCGGTTGCCATTGCTGAGGGGATTGCGTAAGCCGGTGTTTTGCAAGGTAAGCACATGCGCGCCTGCAAGGGTTGTGGTCAGGGTCTGTCGTAAACCATACCGGTTCACCGAGTGATAGGCGTCCACCGTCAACGGTGTATCCGTTTCCGGATCAAATACCGGTTCCCCATCGATTTCCGCTGTCCAGATGCCAAATTCGGGACCTGCCTGGTAAACCACCTCAACCGATTTTCCCCAGTAGTTGAAAGTCAGGGAAGCATCTGGCTGGCTGGCAGTCAGATACACAGCGTCCTGGCGTTCCCTGGAAAAGGGATTATCCAACCAGCCGATCAGGCCAGCGGGAGCCAATTCTTCACCGGAGATTATCGCCTCCTGCCAATCCCCATTTCGAACCAGATTTGCCTCATACAGCGGATAAATCCCCTGTCCGCTATGGGTTTCTGTACCGGCATAGGGTTCAGGTGGACGACCGCTGACTTCGACCGGCAAGCTGCGTGCCAGGAAGATGCCAACGAAAGGTAGGGAGACCATATTGAACAAAATAAAGGCCAGGTATTTAGGTCTGCGTTTATCTTTACTTCCGGGTAGATTGCCGAATACCAGACTGAAGGGCATGCCTACGAATTGAACCAGCAGTAAAGCGAGAATTAATTCCAGGGTACCAAACCCAAGCTCTGCACCGTAAATCGCCGCGACCCCAATAATTGTTCCGATGCCATCGTTATAGATCAGGAAAGCGAGCAGATACCGGAATAACTGGCGGTATTTGCGGATATCCGCCAGCGTTTCGAACAGGCGGCGGAAGCTGAGCGAAAGTACATTCTGGCCTGGCAAAAGTTTAGTGGTGGCTGATGGCGGTTCGGGGATTACCCGAAAAAGGGGGATAGAAAAAATCGCCCACCAGATGGCGACGCTTAAGAAGGACAGTCGTGACCCCCATGTTCCGGGTAAGAAGAAGATCATCAAGACATTGAGTGCCAGGAGGATGCCTCCTCCCAGATAACCAATAGCATAACCACGGGCTGAAACACGATCCTGATCTTCTTTGCGAGCTACATGAGGCAGAAGTGAATCATAGAATACAATCGATCCGTTAAACCCGATCCGACCGAGAATGGCCAGAATAGAGGCCAGCAACCAATCCCCGGAAGTTACCAGGACAAGCAAAGCCGTTGCCAGAATGCCCAGGCTGGCGAAAAACGCCAGGAAACGCTTCTTCGCCCGAGAAATATCGGATATTGTCCCCAGGATGGGTGAAAGAATCGCGACGATAAAAAGTGAGACACTTAATCCCAGGCTCCAGTAAGCCGTCGCGATGGACTCACTGGGCAGCGTTGAGCCAGCCACCTGACTGAAGTAAATCGGTAATACGGCTGCCAGGATTGTGGTAGCAAAAGCGGAATTTGCCCAGTCATATAATGTCCAGGCGCGAATCCGTTGCTTATACTCTCTTTCCGTTTCAAGCGGGTGGGTTAGCGATGCTGCGGTTGTAGTCATACCATCTCCTGCTGCGAATTAATGATCCGCAGACCAGCGAGATGGTTATTTACCCGAGGTCAGGCGGATGATCGAGGGTTTAATCATACGCCAATCGGTGATACATCGCCATCAGGTTATGCGAATTATCTCTGGTATTGAGGGATCACTTGAGGTGAAGATTCGGCAACCGGAGCCCAGGACCACCGGTTCAATTGCTGGAGCGCGGGATAAGCGGTCATATCCAGATGCAGGGGCGTGATGGTGACATACCCTTCACTCAGCGCACCCACATCGGTATCTTCCTCGGGAATGCCGGTAGGAGAATCACCGCCAATCCAGTAGTAAGGCCTTCCACGGGGATCCAGGCGCTTATCCAGACGATCACGGTATACACGTAATCCCAGACGTGTGGCGTGAAACCCCTTAATCTTATTGGAGCGCAGGAAGGGAATATTGACGTTCAACAAAATTCCCCGGGGAAGTTTGTGCTCCGCAAAGTTTTGCACGACCATACCTGCTACCTGAGCGGCGGTTTCATAGTTGATCAGGCTCAGATGATTTTCTTTACTATCCAGGGAAAAAGCAATCCCCGGGATCCCCCATATGACGGCTTCCATGGCGGCGGTCACAGTGCCCGAGTAGGTCACGTCATGGCCGAGGTTTGGCATGGGGTTGATTCCGGATACGACTAAATCAAATTTCTTCTCAATAAATCCTAACAACGCCAGCGCCACACAATCGGAAGGTGCCCCATCGCTGGCATAGCCAAAGCTGCCATCGGCCAGCTGCACTTCTTTGATCCGTAAGGGTCGATCAAGAGTCTTGACATGTCCTCCACCAGACCAATTTCGATCGGGTGCCAATATTGAGACCTCCCCGATGGTCCTCATTTTTTGCGCCAGGGCTAACAAACCGGGAGCCGTGATTCCGTCATCATTGGTTACCAATATATTCATTTTTACCTCATTATTATCTGTGTTCATCATAAATTAAAAATACCACAAATCACCCCCCAGGATTTTGACAGGTGTTTAATGAAAGGTAAAGCCTTTGTAAATAATGGATTAAGGGGAAATTATGAAGTTTATTACCTGAAGGATTAGGAATTAACCACTCTCGTCAATAGAAGAGGCGATAGGTATGGAAAAATAAAAGGTGCTTCCCTTTGCTTCCTCACTTTCCACCCAGATCTGTCCCTCATGGGCTTCAACCATGTGACGCGAGATCGCCAGCCCTAAGCCTGTACCCCCACCAGATCTGGCCCGATCTGCTTTATAAAATCGTTCAAAAATGCGTGGTAATTCTTCCGCAGGAATACCCACACCGGTATCGGAAACAGAAAAAACGCAGAAATCATCTTTTCTTACTGCAGTGAGATTAATTTTTCCCCCCGGCGGAGTGAACTTAATTGCATTATGGAGCAGATTGACGATTACCTGGATGATGCGCGGCGCGTCTGCCAGGATTGGAGGCAGGTCATCGGCGCAGTTCAACGTCACTTCCAGGTGCTGCCTCTCCGCCTGCAGACTCATCCGTTCCTGCGCGGCTGCGAGCAGTTCACAGGGGTTAACCGAATTTTTTTGAAGCGGTACCTTGCCAGACTCAATCCGTGAAAGTTCTAACAATTCCGAAACCATCTGGCTAAGCGCATCCACTTCGGTTTCCATACGGCTGATAAAATGTCGAGCAGCGGGTGGATCATCGAGAGCGCCATCTTGCAGGGTTTCTGCCAGGGCCTTCAAGGAGGCCAAAGGCGTGCGTAATTCGTGTGAAATATTGCTGATAAAATCCCTGCGCACTGTTTCTAACTGACGAATACGGGTAAGATCCTGGAATAATAACAATACCTGACCGGGCTGGATACTCTGCATGGGGATGGCGATACAATGTAACACCCGGACTGGGAAACGAAATTCGAGATAAGTGGATTGTTCCAGACCACTTTTCTGGCAGGTTTCCCATAACTCAACCAGGCGGTGATCGCGTACCACCTCTGCCAGCCCACGTCCCAGAGCGTGATTTTCGTTGAAGCCGAACAGGGTCGCAGTCGCTTGGTTTATCATTTGAACTTGCCCGTCAGCACCCACGCTCATAACCCCATCCGTCATCTGTTGCAGGACAGTCGCCAGCTTGCTCCGTTCTGTCTGCAATGCTTCGATCTGGTTGTGCAATGTGTGCGACATGGCATTGAATGCATGGGTGAGTTGCGCCAGATCATCCCGGTACACACCGGTTTCACCAGATTTGTCGGTTTGGGCAATTTCCTGTGCGGATAAAGTGATTGTGCGGATGGGTATGAAAAGTCTGGCAAGCAACCATTCCGTAACAAATAGGGAGAATAGTCCGGCGAGTAAAGCAGCGATCAGGGAAAGCCAGCGTAGATTTGAGCGCAGTAGCCGGGGTTCTTCCAGCTTAAATGCACCTTGAAGAATAGCGATAATTTCATTACCGGTCTGGATCGGCGCAGCAATAAAAAGGGTCTCAAAATCGTCTGATGTGGAAGTACGCAGGTCGGTAAGGACGTTACCCTGCATCGCTCCGACAATCTCTGGTTCATTTCCAGATGGGGCTGGAAGGTTCACGTTTTGGCTGGATTTAAGTACAGTGCTCCCTTCTGCGTCTAACAAATGATAAGAAGCCCAATTGGATAGATAATTCAGATTATGGAACCAATTTTCCAGCGCCAGCGGATCATCGAGCGCCGTGGATGGGAAATCCGCCGCCAGGCGAGTTGTCAGGTCTTCCGCGCGGAAAATCGATTGGGATACACCCAATGTATAAGCGCGCTCGGCCAGTAAAAAGCCAACCAGCCATACACTGAGCATCGTGGTCAGAATTATTGGAAGGGTGGTCTGCCAGTGAAATCGGCGATTCATGGATTTACTGGATAAGGGGTAAAGAGAGATACAACCTAACCATCAAAACGATAACCCCCACCTCGCACAGTAACAATCCGGGATGGCGTCGCTGGATTTACCTCGATTTTTTCGCGTAGCCAACGAACATGCACGTCCACCGTCCGACTGCCTCCGCTGAAATCCCAACCCCACACCCGTTCCAGGATCAAATCACGGGACAACACTTTACCTTTATTTCGCACCAGGAATAATAGCAACTCATATTCCTTTGGTTTCAGCCGCAATACCTTGCCGGCAAACATCACTTCGTGCCGGGTTGTATCCACGCTGAGATCCTGAGAACTCAGGATTTCCTTATCCTCGGACTGGGTTGTTTCCATTTCATCGCGATCCAGCCGAACACGCCGCAACAATGCTTTGACCCGGGCAAGGAATTCCCGCATACCAAATGGTTTCGTCAGGTAATCATCAGCGCCCATTTCCAAACCGATAACCCGGTCGATTTCATCGTCTCGCGCGGTGAGGATTAAAATAGGTGTGCTTTTTTCCTGGCGAAGAATGCGAGTTACCTCGAAGCCATCCAGCAAAGGGAGCATGATATCCAGGACGATCAGGTCCGGGTTGAAATTCTTTACTTGAGCCAGGGCAGCTTGACCATCTGCGGCGACTTCCACCAGGTAGCCTTGCCGGTTTAAATTATAAGCCAGCGTTTCCCGCAGGCTGGGTTCGTCTTCAACGATTAAAATTTTTTCTTGCATGGCAGATCAGTCAGGGGTTATTTTCAAGGTAGGCTTTAATCGTACCACGATATAACGCCCGCTCAAAAAAACCTCCTTCGGGTGACAGCCCGTCATAACCCTTTTCAACCAGGACTTCCATAAAGGGTAACAATTGGCGGGCGTAATGGGTCATCGACGCTTCCGGATGAATCCCAGGCCAGGAATAACTGGAAACCGTTGTCCTGCGGTTTTGGGTAGATACGCCTGCGGGGATTTTTTCACTCCAATTTTCATCTGCAGGGTGAAAAATATATTGGTTCAGATTCCCCATCGGGATTCCTTCTATTCCCCTGACCACGGGAGGTTCATTATCCGGAAGATAGGGATCCACCGCCAGATCGACAATGATGGCATGTTCCGGCAACCAGGCAATCCAATCATTTGGCACAACCGGTCGGGAAGGATCCCGGCGTTGTGTCGCATCAACCAGAATGTCAGTGTCTTGCATCAGGGTTTTCATCAGCGAGGGATTGCCGGTAACAGAGCGTCCGACTGAAATCGCGAGAGCATACCCGGTTCTTTTTTCCAGGCATTCAGTATACCGCTCGACATTCCCCAGTTTGGTGGCCGCTTCCACCGCATGTTTCCCAACCATCCCGGTTCCTAAAATGAGAACCTTTATGAGCGGATTATGGGGTTTTTCCAGGCCTGGCCAGACCTTCTCCAGTTCATTAAATGCAACCTCCAGTCCATTCCAGGCGACGGCTGGCATGTCCTCCACCCGCCGCAGATTGTAATCATCCACAATACTGTCCAGTGAAATCGCTTTGATCCCGCTTTCTTGTAATGCTTTTACCCTCGCTGGGCGGGTGGGAAAATGTAACATCGATATCAGCACACTGCCAGGTTTTAAGCGATGGTACTCTTCCCGTTTTGGCGCCCGCAGGATTAAAACCAGATCTTTGCTGAAGGCCTCATCGCGAGTACAACGGTAGATATTGTCGTTGCCACGCCGGTAAGCGTCAAAGGTGTAACCCAGTCGCGAGCCATACCCTTCTTCCAGGTAGACGTGCAAACCCAGTTGGGTCAACTGATCGACAAACTCGGGTAGAAACACCCTCTTTTCCCCCGCCTCTACTCTCATGCGAGGTAAACCAATCGATTTTGGTCGCGCCATAGAATTGCCTCCTCCATGGATAGGTTGATGCATGGCCAGGAGCTTTGCCGGAAGATATCTTTGGGCTGGATCTCTGGTTAGAATCCGTGACGAACTTCACGAATATTATACAGAATAAATTTGCCTGGCACAGGTATTCCGAGGTAGAGGATGAATCCGGAGATTATGTGAGTCAAGGGATTAATCCGGTGGAAAAATCGGGAATGGGGTAGAATTTTGCCATCGGCAACATGCAGAGGAACATAAATCACCAATTGATACCGAGTGTATTGCGCATGAAATTATTCCAACGATATACCTGGGGAACGCTTGGCTTTAATTTGCTGGTAATTTTATGGGGCGCTTATGTGCGGGCGACGGGTTCAGGTGCCGGGTGTGGCCGACACTGGCCATCCTGTAATGGAGAAATTTTCCCGCGAAACGCCCAGATCGAAACGATAGTTGAATTTACCCACCGACTGACTTCCGGTGTAGCCCTCCTGCTGGTGTTTGGATTATGGTTGCTTGCCTTACGCCAATTCCCGCGCAAGCACCAGGGACGGACAATTGCCGGTTTGGCTTTCATATTCATTGTCATCGAGGCATTGCTCGGCGCTGGCCTGGTTTTATTCCAGTTGGTAGCGGAAAATGATTCAGTCGCCCGGGCGGTGATGATTGCGATTCATCAGGCAAATACCTTTTTCTTATTAGGCGCACTTACACTGACTGCCTGGTTTGCGGGGGGAGGCCGACCTATCCGCCTGAATCGGTATCCAGGCAGAACCATACTTATTGGATTGAGTTTCAGCGGGATTTTTCTCCTGGCGATGACCGGGGCTGTGACTGCTCTTGGCGATACGCTGTTCCCTGCCGGCAGTCTGGCGGAGGGGATACAACAGGATTTATCTCCCACTGCTCATTTTCTTTTCCGTTTGCGGATCTACCATCCCCTTGCCGCATTGGGTATGGGGTTATTCCTGCTGGTAACCGCCCTGATTTTGGTTATACAGCGCCCAGAATCAGCGGTAAAAAAACAGGCAGCCATTTTAATGGGCATATTTTTTATACAAATCATGGCAGGGGCAGTTAATCTGATATTACTTGCGCCAGTAACCATGCAGTTGATCCACCTGTTCCTGGCAGATCTGGTATTGATTTGTTTTACTTACCTGGCAACCGTCAGCCTGGCGGAGGCGGAGGCCCCTGAGCTGGAAGGTAGGGTAACAGGTGTCCCGTTGGCGGGTTCTTCAACCCCGCAGACAAACCGTGTATAGACGAGCAAACTGCGCACAGGGAAAATCGTGAACGATCAGGAACTCTATTCACGCCTGCAGGAATTACGCCAAAAAATTAATTACCATAATTTTCGCTACCATGTTCTGGATGATCCGGAAATCAGCGACGCTGAATTTGACCAGTTATTGGTTGCTTTGCGCGAGATTGAAAATGAGCACCCGGAATGGATCACACCAGATTCACCCACCCAGCGAGCCGGCGCTCCGCCAGTGGAAAAATTCACCAAAATTGCCCATCCGGCCCCGATTCTCAGCCTGGGAAATGCCTTTAATATCACCGAGGTGAAAGCGTGGTACGAGCGCATTGCCCGCCTGGACGAACGGGTCCGCCAGGTAGATTTTGTCGTTGAGCCAAAGATCGATGGTCTGACCGTGGTCTTGCATTATCGTCAGGGTGTTTTTGTTCAGGGAGCCACCCGAGGGGATGGGGAAATCGGGGAAGACATCACGCATAATTTGCGCACCATCCGGGCGCTGCCCTTACGCATACCGGTAAATCCGCAAGGTCCAGCCGCGCCTGCTTATTTTGTTGTGCGTGGTGAGGCATTTATCCCGATTGCTGAATTCGAAAAATTAAACCGCCGGCTGGCAGAAGCGGGGGAGCGTACCTACCAGAATCCTCGGAATACAGCCGCCGGCTCGTTACGACAACTTGATCCCGCGTTAACGGCTTCGAGACCTTTAACCCTGCTGGTTTACCAGATTGTGGCAGCTGATGGGGACATACCCACCACCCAGATTGCCACGCGGCAGTTGCTTAAAGATCTGGGGTTTCCAGTGCCAGCAGCGACATATTGCCAATCTATCGACGAAGTTATTCAGGTCTGCATCGAAGGGGAGAAGAAAAGGGATACTTATCCTTATGAAATTGACGGGTTGGTCATCAAGATTAACGACCTGATTCTGGCGAACGAATTAGGCTCGGTAGGGAAAGATCCCCGCGGCGCCCTGGCTTTTAAATTTGCTGCTCAGGAAGTGACCACTCGCTTACTGGACATTGGCGTAAATGTAGGTCGAACTGGGGTTTTGACCCCCTACGCCATCCTCGATCCGGTGGAAATTGGCGGGGTGATTGTACGCCAGGCGACCTTGCATAACTTTGATTTTATCGAAGAGAAGGACATTCGTATTGGCGACCGGGTTTTGGTCAAACGCGCCGGGGATGTTATCCCGTATGTGATCGGTCCAATTCCAGAATTGCGGGATGGCAGCCAGATCCCATACCAACCTCCCTCAACCTGCCCTGCATGCAATCAGCCGGTAGAGCATTTGGAAGGCGAAGTAGCCTGGTATTGTGTCAATTCAGCCTGTCCCGCTCAGTTAATCCGCAACCTGGAGCATTTTGTTTCTCGTGGCGCCATGGATATTGTTGGTTTGGGGATCAAAATCGTCATACAACTGGTAGAAGCCGGTTTGGTCAAAGATGTGGCCGATCTGTATGCGCTCGATCAAGAGAGTCTGCTCAAGCTTGAAGGTTTTGCAACTAAAAAAGCTGAGAATATTATCGACGCGATTGAGGCGTCCCGCCAGAGACCTTTAGCCAGCCTGATCACCGGGCTGGGTATCCATGGAGTCGGTGAAGTGTTGGCGCAAGATCTGACCCGGCATTTTCGCAGCCTGGACGAACTGGCGCGGGCTACCCAATCTGATCTTGAAAATATTGAAGGCGTCGGTCCAAATATCGCCCGTTCAATTGTGGATTGGTTCCAAAATCCAGCCAACCAGAAAGTATTGCAAAAGTTGAGGACTTTTGGGGTCTGGCCGCAGGCGCAGGTGGAAGAAAAACCATTGCAAAATCAATCCCTGGCAGGCCTGACTTTCGTGGTGACCGGCACGCTGGCTGGTCTTACTCGCGATGAAGCCAGAGAGTTTATTCAGGCATTAGGTGGCAAAGTTAGCAGTTCAGTCAGCTCTAAAACAGATTATCTGGTTGTGGGGGAGAATCCCGGCTCCAAGTTCGACCGGGCTCAGGAGTTAGGCGTCAAAATTATCGATGAGGCCGGATTGAGAGAATTGGCGCAAAAATAGTTCAGAGAGAAAAAACGCTGTTGTTCTTGGATTAAAGCGGGCTATGACAGTTTGGGCAAAAAGGTTCACCCGGACGGACTACAAATCCACAGTTCAGGCAGGTTTTAGGTTGCACATTCCCCAGAGGTGCGCCACAAGCAATACACCGGCTTTCACCCACTTCATTGGCAACATGGCAATATTCGCATACCATCCGGCGAAAGCGCTCGGACAATTCCCGTGTGGCGCCAGCCGCCCGGGTGTATGTTTCAATCACTCGCCAGACCTCATTGGATAATTGAAGACTCTCGATATCCTGAGCCAGGGCTTCGAGCCTGCCCAATAATAGAAAAGGATTGTGGATGGCGCTGAATGCAGTCTTGCCCAGACTGGCAGCCACGCCTAACCAGGATTGCTGACCTACCATAACCGCAACACCATCAGGATGTTTTTGTAAGGTCACGCTCATCGCAGTAGGTCCCCCTCCCTGGCGAAACTGCCGGGTTGAAATTTGCACCACAACCTGGTTACCCTTTCCAAATTGCTGCGCCTGAAAATTTGAACGGCTGAATTCCGCCACCAAAGCCCTGGCGACTTCATCGGGTGTGATGTTTCCGTGGAAAATGCGTTGTTCCATGCCTGAGCGCTCCTGGTTTACAAAACGATGTTTTACTAAATACCTGATGAAGTGAGTAGAGTATGAGTAAATTTCCATCTTCTGGCAGTGGATTATAATCTGCCGTGCTTGAAAAGTCTTTGAAAAAGCGAAAAGGTTTTCTTTATGGTTCTACGAAGAATAATGATTGTGGGTCTCATATTGTTTATTGGATTAAGTGTGTTTTCCCTGCTGCAACCAGCCTGGGCAAGCCCTAACCCCCAACAACCCACACCCTCGATCCCAACCGTGACCAGTACTCCATCCGGCCCAATCGCCCGTGCAGTTACCGACCAGGATCAGATCAACGTGCGCTCAGGTCCGGCGGTTGGTTACGATCTGATCGGAACCCTGTTACCGGGTCAGCAGGTCCCGGTTATCGGGCGGACACCGGGAGGCGACTGGATACAGGTATCCTATCCGGGGGTTCCCGGTAATACAGGTTGGGTTTTTGCAAATTTACTGGTGTTACCTCCGAACGCCAATCTACCCATCATCGAGCCGCCGCCCACGCCCACACCCCAAATGACACCCACCATTGATCCCACTCTCGCCGCGCAATTTATCGTCGAAATCCCGGCAACTCGCTTACCAACCTTCACGCCGCCGCCAGAGCTGGTTATCCCAACTTTCGAACCTGAGGTACAAACTTCTCCCGCGGGAGGTTTTCCGATGGGTCTGCCCATCGTTATTCTGGGGACAATCGGATTGTTAGGCGCTTTGATTGCCATATTACGCGGGCGATAAGGTTTCGGATTTTGTAAAATAAAAAGCTCGCCGAGAAATTAATTCCTCGACGAGCTTTTTCATTTAACATAAAAAGAACTCAATGGTAACAGGAGCCGCCTTCCGCATCTGCGTGTGCGCTGCTTTCTTTGGTGCGGAACGAATTTCCGCAGCCACAGGAGGCCACAGCATTGGGGTTTTCGATCTTGAAGCCTGTGCCAAGCAGGTTATCATCCAGATAATCGATCGTAGCTCCTGCCAGATAGTCGATGGAGATCTCATCCACAACCAGCTGGACACCGTGTTGTTCGAATTTTTGATCGGACTCACGGATATTCCCTTCCAGGGCCATTCCGTACTGGTAACCCGAACAACCGCCACCTGAGACGAAAACGCGCAAAGCATAGCCGCTCAGATTACGTTTATCCATTAAATCCTGAATGGCGTTAGCAGCCGCAGGAGTGAGAGTTATCACATCTGTATTGACCTGGGTGGTATCGATAAGTGCCATCAGTTTTATCCTTTCAACTCAGTGAGAGTCTCTGAATTTCTACAATTATTATGAATTTTATCAACCCGATGGATATGCGTCAATAGTTGAAAATACCTTTTTGGTTAATTCCCGGTTAAAAATCAGCTGGTTGATTTGATCAATTTCCGGACCCCACCAGGCATCACCAGCCTGATAGGGTACGGCAGCACGGATTATACGGTATGCACTCTCGACTCCCCGACCCATTCTGGCTTCCGGGTTGATCCGCAGGCGTAAGTCCAGCGCACGAGCTGCGGTATAAGCTTCAATCGCCAATACGTGCCGGGTATTAACCACCACCTGGTAGGCATGTCGGGCTGCAGTCATGGAGTTTGCATTGTGGTCTTCTTGCTCTGCAGAAGTAGGCAATGAATAAACGCTATCCGGGCTGGAAAGCGTTTGGTTTTCTAAAACCAGCGCGGCTGCCGTGTATTGCGGCATCATCATGCCTGAATTAAGTCCTGCTGCCTGCGGACTATCCACCAGCATCGGGGGTAAATCTGCGTTCAGATTGCCATCGGTCAGGCGGAAAACTCGCCGTTCGGATATGCCGGCAAGCTCGGTCATGGCGATACTGAGAAAATCCATCGCCATACCAACCGGTTCACCATGAAAATTTCCTCCAGAGAGTGCAATTCCTGGCTCGAACAATAAGGGATTATCGGTAGCCGAATTGATTTCCCGTTGAATCAGCTCTTTGATGAATAACAGCGTATCGTTCACCGGGCCTTGAACCTGGGGTGCACACCGTAAAGAATACGCATCCTGCACTCTTCCGGCTGAATCGATCAAAGTACTTCCGGCAATCAATTGATTCAACTTGCGTGCCACGGCTATCTGCCCGGGGTGAGCCCGTACCTGATGTAAGCGGGCATCAAAAGCGGCAGAGACTCCCTGGAGAGCTTCCAGGCTCATCGCCAGTGTAATCAGGGCAATCTCGCTCAAATCCAAAGCATCCTCGATTGCC
>JAGUYX010000319.1 GCA_020061145.1 Anaerolineales bacterium
ACGGCGCCATGTATTCGGACGGTGAGCCCGTTCAAAACCAGCTGGATTTTTCATTGTTATACCAACCCATGTTCCTGATTCGGGGATTGTTCAGTGAAATCACCATCTGGATGGGCTGGTTACTGTTGGCGATATTGGCGTTTATCCTCCCCGGTTGGGTGATACTGAACCAACTATGGGGGAAGAATACGCTGGGCGTTTTCGTCAAAACAGCTCTGTCCGCTGGAATTAGTCTGGCGATCTATCCATTGTTGCTATTATGGACTGATCTGGTGGGGGTCCACCTCGGTGTGTGGAACGCTGTTTTCCCCCTGTTGGTGGGAGTATTCTATCTCTTCTACCGGGTGTTGAGATACAGAAGAGAATTACCGGCCTGGGTTAATCGGCTGCGAAATTCTATTCGCGGTGACCGGTTCTGGTTTTATGCTGCTTTTGTACTGGTTCTGGGAGGCATTATCTTTTCCCGGTTTTGGGCTATTCGCGCCATTGAATTGCCGCTCTGGGGAGATTCTGTTCAGCATGCCACCATCACCCAATTGATCCTGGATCAGGGAGGCCTGTTTACCAGCTGGGAGCCATACGCTCCTTACCAGACTTTAACCGTCCAGTATGGATTTGCCGCGCTCAGCGCGGTTTTTGCCTGGTTAACCGGATATTCCGGCGCTTATGCCGCTCTGGTGACCGGGCAAATCCTCAATATTCTGGCAATCGTTTGTCTTTACCCTCTATCCGTAAAGGTAGCGGGCGGTAAACCCTGGGCAGGGCTGGTTGCCATGCTGGTGGCTGGGGTGCTCTCGCCTATGCCGGCTTTTTATGTCAACTGGGGCCGGTACGCCCAACTGGCAGGGCAGGCGGTGTTACCCGTTGCCGTGTGGTTGATTTGGGAATCTCTGGATGGCCTGAAAAATACCGGCTGGAAGCAGGTCCTGTTGATCGGCACAGTCCTGGCCGGTATGGCTTTGAGTTATTACCGCATGGTGCTCTATTTCGGCTTTTTTGCCCTGGCTATTTTGCTGGTATACGCTATTTCAAAATGGCGTCTGCACCTGGATACCTGGAAACAATTCGTGTTGAAAATGACTCCGGTGATCCTCATTGCATTTGTTTGGCTGCTTCCCTGGGTGTTACGGGTATCTGGCAGCATCCTGGCGCAGTCCCTGGAGACCGGCCTGACCAGAGCCACACCGGTTGAAATCATCCGGGATGATTACCGAGGCTGGTTGCGCATAGGCGAGTCAATGCCAACATACTTATTGCTGCTCGGCGGTCTTTCATTGCTGGTGGGGTTGATCAAACGAAATTGGGCGCTGGGGATTGTCGCCTTATGGGCAGTCTTTCTGGCTGGATTTAAAGCCCTGCAACTGGTGAATTTCCCCGCGGCAAACATGATGCAATCTTTTGCAGTCATCATTGCGCTTTATATACCGATCAGCCTGGGGTTGGGATGGTTTTCCGTCTATCTGGCAGATTTGATTCCATCGACCTCGAAGAAATCTCTTCTGCTTTTTCTTGTCACGCTGCTGGCCCTGGCGCCGGGAGTGAACCAGGCACGTAAGATTGTTTCTGAACCGGCCTTTGCGATGGCAAAACACCCCGATATCGTTGCCATGCAATGGATTCGCCAGAACACGCCGCCTGATGCCCTTTTTCTAGTCGAAGGTTTCACGATTTATTGGGGCACTGCAGCGGTTGGAGCGGATGGGGGCTGGTATATTCCCTTGCTTACCGGGCGTGCCAACACCATGCCGCCGCAATACGCATTATGGGCGGAAGCCCCCAGAACCCCCGGATATTCTGCGGAAGTGGTGGCCCTGGTGACTCTGCTTGAACAGGCGCCTTTAGATTCTCCCGAAGCGCTGGCAGCTCTGTGTGATTGGCAGATTACCCACGTCTACGTGGGGCAGGACCACGGTATGGTACACGATTTAGGGCGGCAGCTTTATGCCCTGGATGAGTTGCAGAACGAATATTTCACCCGCCTGTATGCCCGCGATCGGGTGCGCATCTTCGCCTTCAACCGTGAATGGTGTCAGGCTGAATAAATAACTTGTGGTACACGCCTAAAGGAGTAATTGAAAACGCTCCAACGTGACCATGGTCACGTCATCTTCTTGCTCCCAATCGGGCCCTGCAAATAAAGCCAGTTGCTCCATCAACTTATGCAGCAATGCCTCTCCATTAAGCGCCGCACCTTCGGTTGAGTAGGTCAGAATCTGGCGCAACCGCCAGTAATCGAACATTTCTCCCTGCGAATTATGCGCCTCTGGCAGACCGTCGCTGTACATGAACAGGCTTTCTCCCGGTTGGATAACCAGCTCGTGATCATCGTAACTGGAATTGGGAAAAACGCCTAAAGGGGCGCCGCTTGCCTGCGGTTCGATAATTCCCTGCGGTGTGCGGTGGTAGGGCAGGTTATGACCGGCATTGGAAAAAGTCACTTTACCGGATACGGGATCGAGGATAACCAGCAGGCAAGTCACGAACATTCCCAATGGAATTTCGTGATGTAAAATACGATTCACCCTGTGCAACAACCTGCCCGGCGATTGAAGCTGGCTGCGGTTAGCAATGGAAACCACAGCGCGTAAAATGCTGCGTGTGTTTGCCATAATCAATGCTGCCGGTACACCTTTATCGGTCACATCGGCGATCACAATCCCCAATTTCCCATTGTTAAAACGAAGAAAATCATACAGGTCACCGCTCACCATCCGGGCCGGCTGCCAGAGAGCGGCGATTTGCCAGCCATCCAGTGTGGGCATGGATTGGGGTAATAATCCTGCCTGCACCCGGCGGGCGACTTGCAGGTCGCGTTCCAAACGGGCTTTTTCCAGCTCGAGTTGATGTAGAAAAGCGATTTCGATCGCCGGCGCGGTTTGCAGGGCGATCGCATTGACCAGCATCAGATCGCCCGCAGTAAACTGGCGCTCATCCTCCTGAATGAGTAAGACCACGCCCAGCATCCGTTTTTCGGTTTTGAGCGGCGCGCATAGCACCGAAACGGAAGATCCGGCGCCTTCCCGGGTCTGCAGTTCGGGAATATGCTGGTTGGAGATTTCAGCCACGCCATTTTCCAGAATATGTTCCACGAATCCACGCACCAGATTCAACCAGTCAATTTCATCTTCCTGTTGAGATTTTCGGGCGATGACCTTTAATTCCTGACTGGTTTCCAGATACAAGGCTACATAACCTCGATTGGCTTTAATCAAAGGGCAAATTTCATCCAATGCCATCTGAGCAATATCTTCTTTTTTTAACGAGGCCACCAGTTTTTCCGAGAAACGATAAAACAGATTCAATTCCCGGTAATTGTTGAGCACTTCGGCAGCCAGGTTACGCTTTTCACTCTCTTTCGCCAGCCAGAATTCCAGAAAGGAGGCGATGTTGCTTTGGAAGGCAGGATTTTTCTGGCTGATCACCCAACCGATCGCTTCTCCGGAATATCGCACAGGTGTACGCCCGAGATTGGTCTCCGAAACAACCGGATTTTGACCAAGAATTACTTCACCTTCTTGGTCGATGATCGTCAGCGAGTCATCGAAAACTGAAAATAACTTTCGAAAGTTCTGAATACCATCTCTGGCAAGTAATTTTCGTAACATTTGATCAATCATCAGTTTTGTCGAATAAGATTGAGCTTGCCAGCAGCAGGATTTCGTCTGGATCGAAGGGTTTGGCGATATATTTATCTGCCCCGGCTTCCATGCTTTTCTGCCGGTCGTATGCCTGCCCCTGGGCGGTGAGGATCACGACGTAGGTATCTGCAAATTGCAGCTTGTGCTTGATGTGATGGCAGACCTGTAAGCCATCGACATTGGGCATCATCACATCCAGAAATACCAGACGGGGATGTTCCTGCTCGGCGATCAGGATTGCCTCCCGGCCATCCTGCGCGCTGAAAATTTCCACTCCACGTTCTTCCAGATCTTCCAGGGTCTGCATGATGAGCAAACGAATATGCGCTTCATCATCCACAACCAGGATTTTTCTGTTTGCCTGAACTTTCACCTGTTTCGACTCCCTTCCCTAAACGTATCCACACCAAGGAGATCGGTAATCCGGTAAACCACTCCCAAATATCCAAATTCTCGTATGTTCAGGGCGGGTATCCGCCCTTGAACCACCCGGAAGCTGGGATATTCGTCTTTTAGCAGAAAGCTGATGCCTCGCCCTACAGGCGGGTTCATTATCTGGACAGGTCGGGAATGGCCTGATTATGCAGCGGCAAGGAGAAAGAAAAATTGCTGCCTTTGCCGCGTTCACTGACCACCCAGATTCTTCCACCATGCCTTTCAACGATTTCTTTGCTGATTGCCAGGCCGAGTCCGGTCCCCTTGGGCTTTTTGGTCATCGTATCGCCCACCTGGACAAACTTTTCGAACAGGCGCCCCTGGTCGGCAGGGTCAATACCGGGTCCTTCGTCAACCACACTGATCACAATCTCTGCACCGTTGTGGCCGGCTTGAACGGTAACCCTTCCGGAGGGTGTGAATTTAGCCGCGTTCGATAACAGATTGATCAGAACCTGGATTAGTTTGTCTTCGTCACCATTGATAATCCCCAGTTGTTCGGGCACGTCCATCTCGAATTGAAGCTCCCCGTCTTCAAATAAAGGCGCGGAGGCAGCCGCAGCTTTGCTGATAAACTCTGCCGCTTCGATCGGGGCCATCTGCCATTCCATCTTGCCTGACTCAATCTTTTCCAGGTCCAACAGGTTATTAATCAAACCCGTCAACCGTTGACTTTCGGAGAGGATAATTTCCAGGTTGTCGGATATCTGGTCGATCACCCGGTGGGTACGAATATCGGGTTTTTCCAGTTGGGGGAAGATGCGTTCGTTAAGGCGTTTATTAACCAGACGAGCAAAACCATAAATGGAAACCAGCGGAGTGCGTAATTCATGGCTGACATTCGCCAGAAAATCACTTTTAGCCGCGTTGGCAGCTTCGGCGGAACGGCGGGCTGCTTCCATCTGGTTGGCGTATTCGAGCGTCTGGTTGTACAGGCGGGCATTGTCCATAGCCACCCCGATTTGTTGTCCGATAGAGGCCGGGACAGACAGTTCTTCCGGAGAGAAGTGTACTTCTTTACTGCTCAGGATATTCATGGCGCCTAATACTTGCTCCTGCACGAGCAACGGGATACTGACCACCGTTTGCCAACCGTCTTCCTCCAGGATCGTTCTGACCACTCCCGGTTCATAGTCGCTTACCATGTGGGAGACAGGGTGTTTGCTTTTCACCACCTCGGCGATAATGCTGGTTTCCAGGGGCATCTCCCTGGCCAGATCGATCAGGCGCTGGCTGATTCCCTGATGCCCGACCAGGATCAGGCTCTCACCATCCTCAGCCATGCGGAATACGCCCCCAGCCTCCATGCCCAGCACCTCAATCGTTTTACTGAGTGCATCGGGCAAAATTTGATCCAGGTCGAGGGATTGGCTGACAACAAAAGCCACCGAATTTAAAGCGGTCAGCTCCTGAGTCCGTTGAGCGACGCGGGTTTCCAGGTGCTCGTATGATTCCTTCAACTGGCTGGCCATAATATTAAACTGGTTGGCCAATTCTTCCAGTTCGTCACCGGTTTTTACCCGGATTGTCTGGCTAAAATCACCGCTGGCCAGCCGGCGGGCGGCTGCGGTGAAATCGGCAATTGGGCCGGTGATGCGCCGCACCCCAAAGATCACCACGATCGTCGGTACGACAACGCCTGAGATCAACAAAAGGATTAAAAAGCGTCGGTAATTCTGGCTGGATCGTACCAGGTTGCTCCATTCCTGGTAAAGGATGAGCGTCCAGCCAGTGCGTGGTACCGGAGCATATCCGGCGACAATATCACGCCCGTCGGATGTGCGTGTGCGTAACGCACCGATTTCTCCCGTAGTAAGCAATTCGGTGCCGGTAAGAATAGCGGTTGGAGAAAGGGAGCCTCTATTGGAAGTGGCAAACAGAATGCGTCGATTGGCATCCAATAAAAAGGCCTGTCCATCCTGCCCCAGGCGCAATTTAAGTAAGGTGCCATAAAATGGGCTCGCCATCGAGGTGTCCAGATGAAATAACCCCGCCAGGACTCCGTGAAATTCGCCTTTTTCTCCCATGACCGGCACTGCGATTGCCAGCACGTTTTCACCCTTTGGTCCTTCCGGGGCGCTGTTTGAAAAATAAAGACCGGGGTTGCGCACCATGCTGGTGAAAAATGAGCGCCTCGACCAATTTGCGCCAACCAGTTCAGGATCGACGGGTTGAGAGGCGATCACCACCCCCAGATTATTCAGCAAATATGTGCCCGCATCGAAAAGCGCCAGCCGGTTTCCAGCGGATGCCAGGGCGGCAGCCTGATCTTGCTGATCTCCCCGGAAAATTTCCGGCTGCCGTGCCAATCCCGTCAGCAAATCGATATAATCTTCGAAACTGGCGGAAATTTCGCTGGCGGTCAATCTGACAACTTCGCGATCACGATCGATAACCAGCTCTTCAGTGACCTGCTGGTAAGCAAAATAATTGGTTAACGCCACCAGCAATAAGATAAATGCCGTGGGGACAAAAGACCACGCAATAATTTTATAGGGGAGTTTCAATCGGAAAGGACTTTTGGACACACGATAGCCCGTAATTAGCTGTGACTGGAGCAGCCGCAATCCTGTGATTGGCGGTAGGCCGAGGCCTGAATGGCATTTATCTGCTGGCAAACTTCGTTCATTTTTGAAACCGGCCCATTTCCCAGGGTGTAGATTTGATCCCAGGTTTCGGTTGCGATTTTACTCACACCGGTCATAATCGGGAACGTTTCCGCAATAACGGAATATCCCTTGATTTGCCCGTCGGCGAAAGCCACCAGGTTCATCCCGGCGGCCTTCTGCGGATATTCAGCGCGCACCATATCGATCCATTCCACTACCAAAGATGCCCGCGCTGGTTGGAGCAGGTGAGCCCGAGCCATAGCGCGACCGTAATCTTTACTGGTCAGAAATTTTAAAAACTCCCAGGCTTCATCAGGGTAACGGGTGTTGGCATAGATAGCATACCCATCGGTAGAAGCGAGCGTGGCTCGCCGCACAGGACCGGCGGGGATAGGCGCCACGCCTACTCGAAAATTGGATTTGTCCAGGATGTCTTTCAACGCCCAGGAGCCATCTTCAACCATGGCAACTTTCTGGGCGATAAACGCCTGGCTGGTCGATAAATTTTGTACATCCAGAAAGGTTGCCATGACATGGTCATCCCAGATACGGGCACGCAGCCATTCCATGGCAGCTAAAGAAGCCGGCGATGCCATATCGCAACTGAATCCATCTTCCTGGTTTACAAAATGCCCTCCCCAGGCGTTGACATGGATCTGGATGCGCTCCCAGGAGACATCGAACATCGATCCCCACTGGATGGTCTGATCTCCATCGCGCACAGTCAGTTGTCTCATCGCCTGGAGATAATCGTCATGGGTCCATCTTTCGGTGGGATAATCCACACCGGCTTTATCGAATAGATCTTTGTTGTAATACAATGCCAGAGCCCCGTGATACATGGGTAGCGCATACTGGATGCCAGACCGTGAAAAAAGCGCCCGGTATTGGGAAGGCGCCCAATCCTCTATTTCGCTCTGGGTGAGGTCGGATTCCACATAAGCGCGTATGTCCAGCAGGTATCCTGAATTTGCCCAATCCGAGAAAAAGTCACAACACCCGGAGAGGATATCCGGCGCAATGCCGGCGGCAAAATCCGTGTTCATCTGATCCACTTTGTTTTCAGGGTCAGGTACATAAAAAACCTGGATATTGGGATGTTCGCGGTTGAAACGCGCCAGCATTTCCTGGGCCATGGCTGGAAACCACTCTGTCCGCCAATCCTGGTATACCAGTTGTACCGGGGCATTGCTGGAGAGCTGCCGGGGGGTCAGGATTTGATTGCAGGCCGAGAGACTTGCGCCGATTCCGGCTACTCCCGCCAGCTTGAGGAAAGCACGCCGCGAAAGTTGTCTCTGGCTTATATCCATTGATTAATTTCCCTGGTTACCAAATCCGGACAGAATTACTCGAAAATTATAACTCAAGGGAATACGATTTTATAATCAGAGCAAATAACGGGTATGCGGCGGATTCCAATGTGCAAGTTCAATTATTACTTTCATCTGGCAAACGGGGAGTCTGGCGCAGGCGTTTAATTTCAGACCGTTGTTTTTTCCGCGCCAGACGTTTTTGCCGTTCAGCCATGCTCGGGCGGGTGGGGCGCCGTTCTTCCGGTTGAGGCAATGCTTGCTGGATCAATGCCACCAGGCGATCTAGGGCTGCCTGCCGATTTTGTTCCTGGGTGCGGTATCGGCGCGCCTCCAGGACGAGTACCCCGTCCTTCGTCAGGCGTTTACCAGCCAGCCGCACGAGGCGTGCTTTGATCTCTTCTGGCAGGCTGTCGGAATTCTGGATATCAAAACGCAGTTGTACTGCGCTGGATACTTTATTGACGTTTTGCCCGCCAGGTCCGCTGGCGCGGATAAATTCGAATTGTAATTCGTTCAGGGGTATAGACAGATCTGGAGTGATTTCGAGCAATTTGGGTCTGCTCCTTAACAGGATCTACTGGTTATAGATCTGTTCATGCTATCTAATTCTTGCTCGAACGACGTTTATAGTATTCCCGGACTCTATGGATTAACTCAGACAACCCTCGTTTTCGCAGAATAGTCCGGGCGCGAAGTATATTTCTCATGAAATACTGTGTTTGACTTCTGTCACCTTGATAAGGATTATTAATCAAAATAGGGTACTTGCACAGTACAGGATTCAT
>JAGUYX010000208.1 GCA_020061145.1 Anaerolineales bacterium
GAACTTGAAAGACCTGTTGAAATCTACCTGGAAGCTGTTGTGGGTGATCTTTGCCGTTTCGGTGGTGGCGCGCCTGATGGCTGCCCTGGTTATGGGAAATTCCGTCAGTATTCTGCCGGGAACTTACGACCAGGTTTCCTACCACAACCTGGCCCTACGCCTGCTCGGCGGATATGGCTTCACCTTTGATCGCTTCTGGTGGCCTGCCACGGCAGCCGGCGAGCAGACTGCCCATTGGAGTTACCTGTATACCTTTTACCTGGCGCTGGTTTACGCAATTTTCGGCCCCCAACCGATCCTGGCCCGCTTGATCCAGGCGGTGTTGGTCGGCATTTTGCATCCCTTTCTTGTCTATCTGATCGGCGAGCGTTTGTTCTCCAAAACCGTTGGGCTGGTTTCAGCAGGCATCGCCGCGGTCTATGCCTATTTTATTTATTACCATGCCACCCTGATGACGGAACCTTTTTACATCACCGCCATATTAGGCAGCCTCTACTTCGCCATACGCCTGGCAAAGCCCGATCCAGATGAACCGCGCCGGTTTTTCCGTGAGCCCTGGTTGTGGGTTTACCTGAGTCTGTGCCTTGGGGCGGCGATCTTGTTGCGCCAGTTGTTTATGCTGGTGCTGCCTTTCCTGCTCCTGTGGATTGTGTATGCAAGGCGGCGTAACCAGCACCCCTTCCCGTGGCGAGGACTCGCCATGGTGCTCGCCATACAGGCGGCAATGATCCTGCCTTTCACTTTCTTCAACCTGGCTCGCTTCGACCGTTTTGTGCTCTTGAACACCAACGCCGGCTTTGCCTTTTTTTGGGGAAACCACCCGATTCATGGGACCAATTTTTATGCCATCCTCCCACCCGATAAGCCCAGCTACCAGGAATTAATCCCGCGCGAGTACCGGAGGCTGGATGAAGCTGCGCTCGACCAACAACTGCTGGCCGAAGGCCTGGGTTTTGTCCGGCAGGATCCTGGTCGTTACCTGCTCCTGTCGCTCAGCCGGGTGAAGGATTATTTTGTCTTCTGGCCCACGCCCGATTCCCATATCTTATCGAACTTGTCACGGCTGGGAAGTTTCACCCTCTTTTTGCCCTTTATGCTTTACGGGATCTGGCTGGCCTGGGCAAAACGGCCCCGCCCACTGGCAGATTTCCTGGCCTCGCCCCAGGCATTACTCCTGGCTTTTGTCCTGGTGTATACGGTGATCCACCTGCTCACCTGGACATTGATCCGCTATCGCCTGCCGGTCGACGCCGTCCTGCTGATTTTTGCCGGGCTGGGGATTGTCCATCTGGCAGAGCGATATTTACACGCACGTGAGACAAAAAAATCACTCCCGTCCAAAGACCGCCAGGGGTTTTTCGTTTCATGAAAATCCTTTTCGTTACCCCCTATGTCCCCAGCCAGATCTATGTCCGCCCATACCAGATTCTGCGCAGCCTGGTCTCCCTGGGACATGACGTAACCCTGGTCGCGCCGCACACCACCGCAGAAGATTTGCAATCCCTCGAGGAACTTTCACAGGCGGGGATGAATGTACAGGCAACCCAGCTTCCCCGCCTGCGCTCCTACCTGAATGCCGCCCTGGCGTTAGCGGGGAACAGGCCACTGCAATCTGTGTATGCCTGGCAACCGGAATTGGCGACAGGTCTGCGTACCTTGCTGGCCTCGACCAATGGCACACCGCCCTTCGATGTGATTCATGTCGAGCACCTGCGCGGGGCGCGGTATGGACTGTATATCCAGGATTTACGGTACCGGCCGGAATTTCGTTATTTGAACCGGGTGCCGATCGTGTGGGACAGCGTGGACAGTATTTCCTACCTGTTCCAGCAAGCGGCAAAAACCAGCCGGAAACTCAGCAGCCGGCTCATCACCCGCCTGGAGCTGCCGCGTACGATCCGTTACGAGCGTTACCTCCGCTCGGCGTTTGACTACCTGCTGGTCACCTCCCCGGTTGACCGGGACGCCTTCGACAGGCTGATCGATAGCCCCACAGCGGCAGCCCCGATTGCCGTCCTCCCCAACGGCGTCGACCTGGATTATTTCACGCCTGGAAGCGAGGAGAGAGAACCGGATACCCTGGTGGTGAGCGGGAAAATGAGCTATCACGCCAATATCACCATGGTTTTGCACTTGGTGCGGGATATTTTGCCCCATGTTTGGGAGCAACGACCCCAGGTTAAACTGTGGGTCGCGGGGAAGGATCCAGATCCGGTATTACAAAGGCTGGCGGAGGATCCTCGTATTGTGGTTACCGGCACAGTCCCAGATCTGAGACCCTATTTGCAGCGTGCCACACTGGCAGTTTCACCCATCCAGTATGGGGCTGGAATACAAAACAAGGTTTTGCAGGCAATGGCTTGCGGCACGCCGGTTGTTTGCACCCCACAGGCAATATCCGCACTGGGCGTTATCCCCGGTGAAAACCTGCTGACCGCTGAAAATCCGGCCGAATTTGGCCGGGCGATTGTCTACTTACTGGACGACCCGGAAAAACGTGTAAAACTGGGCCTTGCCGCCCGGGAATTTGTGGAAGCGCACCACGACTGGCATCGCATCACCGGGGATTTAGTCAATGTCTATCAGCGTGCGCAGGCAAAGCTGAATAACGAAAAAAACGGTTAACAATAGTGTAATGAGGCTTGAGGGGGTTTCGGGATAAAATTAACCCTCAGAAGCCTGGGAAAGATAACTTATGGAAATACGTACTTTACTTACTCCGTTAATCCGTTGGTGGTGGTTAATCCTCGCCTCTACGCTGGTCGCAATCCTTTCCAGCTTTATCGCCACCCTGCGCCAGCCGCCCGTTTATGAATCACAAACCACCCTGATCATCGGTCGGGCAATTAACGATCCCAATCCATCGACAGGTGAGTTTTTCCTCGCCGAGCAACTTGCCGCGACCTACGCGGATATCGCCAACCGTGAACCGATCCGTTCCGCCGCCATGCAAGCCCTGGGCCTGGACTCTTTACCGCCCTACACGGCACGCGCCCTGCCGGAGACCCAGGTAATTCAGATTCAGGTGACCGATGTCATCCCGGAACGCGCCCAGGCGGTCGCCAATGAGCTGGCGCGCCAGTTGATCGCCCAGAGTCCCACCAGTGCCAATCCGGAAGACGAAGAGCGCCAACGGTTCATCAACGATCAGCTAAATCGCCTGCAGGCGCAAATTAACAGTACTCAGGATGAAATCGAACGACTGCAAGAACTGATGGGCGACCTGACCAGCGCCCGTGAAATCCAGGACACGCAGAGCCAGATCACCTCCCTGCAAACCGCCCTGACCGAGCTGCAATCCAATTATAACGGGCTGTTATCCAACACCGGCCAGGGCGCCGTGAACACGCTGACGGTCATTGAACCGGCCAATCTTCCCCGCCAGCCGATCGGCCCGAATAAACCGCTGACCATCTTGCTGGCAGGCGGGATCGGGTTTGTGCTGGCAGCCGCAGCCGCCTTTATGATCGAATTCCTGGATGACACGGTAAAGACCACCCAGGAGATCACCGCGATTTTCGATGTCCCCATTCTGGGCAGGATCGGGGAAATCCCGGAAGGGCAAAAGAATTTCCGGTATGTTTCCGAGGAGCCCCGCTCGCCGGTCGCCGATGAATTCCGCACTTTGCGGACGAATATCGATTTTATGAATGCCGCCAACCCGCATAAAATCATCCTGGTGACCAGCTCCAACCTGGGCGAAGGCAAATCGACGATTGCCAGCAACCTGGCGGCGATTTTCGCGCAGGCCGACCGGCGGGTTTTGCTGATGGATTGCGATTTGCGCCGTCCGAGCCTGCATTCCTGGTTGGAGAAGTCGAACCCTAAAGGGTTAACCGATATTTTCCGCGATCGCGTCACGCTGGCGGAAGCGATCACTCCCTCCGCCGAGAAAAACATTTCGCTGATCACCAGTGGGCCATTACCTCCCAACCCCACAGAATTGCTGGCGTCACGCCGCATGGAGGAAATCCTGGAGAATGTGCGCGAGATGGCGGATATCGTCATCATCGATGGCCCGCCCTTTATCGTACCGGACGCTTCCGTTCTGGCGGATAAAGTCGATGGCATCGTCCTGGTCATCAAACCCAGGCAATCCCGGCGCGGGATGCTGAAAGCCATGCACGAACAACTTCAACGGGTCAATTGCGATGTCCTGGGGGTGGTGATTAATGGCATTTCGCGGGGGATCGGCGAATTCGACACCTATTATCCCGGATATTACCCCAATTATCGCAGTCCGGAGAAAGACCAGGTGCCCCCGAATGGTCTGGAGCGCAGCCTTACCCAGCGCCTGTTCAGTAACTTTGTCAAAAAACCAACATCCGGCGATAAAGATATATCCTGATCCGGCCCAAGGTCGCCATACAAATCGAAAAGCAACCAGGCAAATCGCAGAAAGTTTTTATCAAGATAAGGGTAAAAATATTGGCGATTTGCTATAGTGATTGATTTATCCATTTTCGAAATCAAATTAAATTCAGCCAATCACCTGGCCCGCGAAATCGCGGGCCAGTTTGTATTTAATCAGGTTGGTCAGCCTTCCCGGGAGCCCGGATCAGGGGTTTCCCCAATCGACGACCAGCGTGGGCCGGAAATACTCGCCATTAACGTATTCATCTTCCGAAGCCACGAAGTATTTGCCGCTATGATAGGGGCCGTCCGGGGAATATAACACCAGGTGCACCCATTCTCCAGCGGAGTAGGCCTCCGCCACTGCCAGGCTCACATCCCAGCGATAGGGAATTCTCGGCCAGGGCGGCCCGGAGGGAGACACCACCGTCTGGGCGATATTCTCGATCGCCAGAGGGGCGTTATTCCAGGTCAGCGCGAGTTCGTTCCAGCTTTCGGCCACCCGCGATACCTGGATCAACGAATCTTCAGCCTGGGCGGGATCGGAATTGCCAAACAGGTAAAGGGTCAACTCGGCTTTGACGATTACTTTTCCAGGCGGAATCTGGCTCAAGGGAAAACTGACATAATATTTGGCGAAACAGGGCCAATCGGCCAGGTCGCTCTGGTTCTGAATATTGAAGGTGGGGCTGTCGCCGAAATTGTCATTTCCCCATTGGTTCCAGATGTAATTCGGATCCCCCGGGCAGAGGTTTCCGGTGGTGCCGCCAACGGCGGCATCCAGCACCCGCGCCCCATTCAGCCCATCGCGGATGATTGTACTGCCGGTAACCGGTCTTCCCGGAGACACGTAGTTTCGCAAGCCGAAATGCAGCCTGCCCCAGGTTACCGGTTGGTAAAGATTTAGATTTTCGGGCCAGGTCTTGAGATCCACGGTGCCAGAGCCGAGGCTTTCCCGGTCGTACACCACCACGCCCAGGTTCCAGCTGGCGCCGCTGGCAGGAGCGCCGCTTAATCCCAGACTGCTAAAGGGGATCTCGTAGGTAACTGACCAGCCACGGTTGTTATCGCCATCATTGATGCCGCCCACGGTGTCGCTCTCCCAACGGTATCCGGAAACAGCCGTAAAGGGGTTACTTGCCAGCGCCCAGTCGCTGCCCGTGCCTCGATAGCCGGCCTGATAAGCCGCCATATTCGTGGGGGAATTATTGACCTGGGCATCGAAGCGATACGCCTGGCTGGTCAACCCGCCTGCCATCCCGGCGCTCATGTCAATCAGCAGCGAAACGGCATCCCAGGCGGTTAAATCCGCGGGGGCCGGAGTATTGTCGCTGTATAACAGGCGATCGAAAACCGAAACACGCACGCGCAACGACTGTGAGGTATAAAAAACGCGTACATCGGCGTAATTTTCACTGGCAGTCACCCGCCCAAACCAGAAAATGGCAGCCTGGCTGAATTGCGTGTTGCTGCTGAGCAAGGGAGCATTCACCTGCCGGGCGGGCGGCGGTGGCGGCGGCGCCGGACGAAC
>JAGUYX010000206.1 GCA_020061145.1 Anaerolineales bacterium
CGTTTTTGCATGAGCTTACCTTACCATAAACTGGCGGCAAATACCTGCTCCAATAATTCCCGGAATTCTTTGTCGGTCATCGGTCGCGAGCGGGCAAAATCAACAAACTTGATCCCCAGTAGTTCGGTACTGATGTGGCGACCAGCATAAATAACATGCCGATCGAGTAAGGCAGAATCGGTAGGCAGGTCAAAATGATACTGGTCGAAAAACAAATTGCCCAACCCATAGTGCAAAAAGCTCCCCGCGTAAAATTCCATACCGTGAGGTTGGTGCGCCTGGCTCCCACTGACAATCGTGGCCCCGTTTTCTGCCAGGAACCGGAAACTCTCCACCAGCCTGGGTTGGGGCTCAAAGGTGTAATATTCAAAGTGTTGCAGAGTGACAATCACGAGATAACCTTCAGCACGCAAACGGTCGATTTCACCTGCCAGGTATTCGTAATCACAGGCCACAGCGCCGGGCTGGTCACCCCGCGCGGTGGCGTACCCGCCGCCTTTGGCGTTGCAACCCAGAAAGGCAATCCGGTTGCCGTTGTGCTCCAACAATAATGGTTGGCGAGCCTCCTCTTCTGTGGATCCACCTCCGTAATAGGGAATTCCGTTTTCGCGATACAAATCCAGGGTATAACGCATGGCCTCCGGGCCACGATCGGCAAAATGGTCTCCGCTTAATTCGACCACATCGGTGCCAATATCCAGCAGCAATTCCAAATATTCAGGCCGACTGCAAAAAACCAGCTCCTGCGTGGTCAGGTCAGGGTTTGGGCATGATGGGTCGAAGGGCACTTCATTGTTGACGTGCAAGATGTCCGTAGTCCGCAGCCAGGGGCCAATATCCTGCGCCGGGTAGGTCATGCCGTATCGGCGCATGGTCTCGGCAGTGGCGCGCACCAGGGCAGTGACACCGGTTAACATCACGGTAGTCATTTTTTGAGGATCGCGGTTGGTGATAATCGGATAGTTTTCTCCGGCAAGCAGTTCCCCTCGTGTGACGCCGAGAGGTATGACCAGCGGATAATTAGCCGGGGTAAAGTCCTGCTGTAAAGGTGAGCTTCCGTCCACCTGCAACACCTTCCAGCGAGGTTCGAGGGACTCAAATGAGACGATTCCCCAGGCTGGCTGGCTTTTCCAGGCCGTATCCAGCAACTGGCCGGCGGGCACCACCTGCACGGCTCCGTCTGCTGGCGAGCCCCAAAATTCAGCGAATATCCCCAGCGTATTTTCGTCCATCAGAAGGGGTAATCCTGCAAAGGGCGAATCTACCAACCTGCCTTCCCAGGCAGCCTGTAATTCAGCAGAAGTCACCCCTTGGGATACCGTGGGGAATGGCGCCACCAGGGCATAGACCCAGCGAGCCAGGGGTTGTGTGGCGTTGATGCCCAACTGAATGTCGGCTTCCCCGGCCTCAGTCGCCAGGGGTAACCCGCTTTCAGCAGAAATCTGCCGGACCAGGTCCGCGGGGAAATATGGCTCGACCCACAACGAAAGCTGCACCGGCTCCTGTGGCGTGGGGGTAACTACCCGCGGGGTGGGACTTTGGGCTGGTTGGGCTGGGAAATTCCCAGCTGAGTCGTCTGGCCGAGAGGTGGCAGCAGGCGCGATCTCTACAGCAGACTGGCAGCCCTGCAAGAGCAAAGCTGCCAGCGAAATAATCCAGAAAATCCTTCTGGCGGGTGGGTGATAACCGCTCATGCGAAGATAACGCCGCCGCGATCTTTCAGGTTGCCGCGAACATTTTCAAGGAGTTGCTCTGCCTGCAATTCCAACCGCTGCAGTTCATCCAACATGTCCTGCTTAATGCCGGCATCTGCCAGGCTGTCCAGGTTAACGCGCACGTTCATCGCGGCACTGCGTAAAGCGGCCAAAGCCAGCTCGGCGCCGGTTACTCCGTCGGTCAGGGCGTTAACGTTGCCCAAGCGGGTAACCTGGTCTGCCAGTTGCAACACCTCCACCAGCAGGCTGACCACTTCGAGAGGGGTACGCGCGGCCCTCTTCATGGCAGTTTGAATAGCCTGCAGGCGAGCCGCCTGTTCCTCGGTTGTTTCTTTGGGCAGGCGATAAGCGGACATGACCTGTTCAAAGGCACGGGCATCTTCGGTCACCGCCTGTTGTAGAGCCAGGCGTAAACCATCTGCCCGGGGAATCACTGCCTGCATGTCTGCTTCCACGGAGGCATATTTCTTTTTCCCCAGCGTCACCCGGGCAACCATCGCCACCAGGGCGGCGGCTTCCGCCCCGGTATAAGCTGCGGCTGAGCCTCCGCCGGGTGTGGGTTCGCCAGAAGCCAGCGCTTCCAGAAAACGCTCATCGACCAGGCCAGTATCCGCCTGTACTTTTTCTTTCCGTGCGGCAACTAAACGAGATTCCAGAATCTGCTCCGGAGTGAACTGGTCAAGTTGCAGGTACCAGGTAGCCGCGTCTACCAGCGCGTCCTGCGGGATAAGGCCCACCAGCTCGCTATGATGGATGCCTGCGCCATAACGATTGGCTTCGCGGCGAATAAACTCAACCACCTGAGCGAGTGGGGTTTTGCGATAGTTGGTCAGGTTCATCGAAACCTGCGCCTTCCCATCCACCAGGAGGCCCAGCGCTTTGACATAACGCAAGCCGCCCGATGAAAAACGCACAATGCGGGCAATCTTCCGGGCGATTTCCACTTCGTCCGTGGTCAGGTACACATTAAAAGCAATCAACGGCTGGCGTGCGCCGATTACCGTGGCTCCCGCCGGGCCGACTTGCCGCGGCCCGAAATCAGGTTGGCGCTCAGGTCGGGTAACGATTTCTTTCTTTAACGCCTCGTATTCCCCCCGGCGAATGTCTTCCAGGTTTCTGCGTTCAGGCCGGGTGGCAGCTTCCTCGTACAGATACACCGGAATGCCCAATTCGTCTCCCACGCGTAAACCCAGCCGGCGCGCCAGGTCAACACATTCCTGCATGCTCACTCCGCTAATGGGGACAAAAGGGACCACATCGGTCGCGCCCAAACGTGGATGTTCACCACGGTGTTCATTCAGATTGATCAATTCAGCAGCCCTGGCAATCGCCTGGAATGCAGCGGTTTCCACCGCCTGGGGCTCACCGGCGAAGGTGATTACCGTACGGTTATGATCCTGGTCGGAATGGCGGTCCAGCACATACACGCCACTCACGCTGGCAATACTTTGCTCAATGGCCTGCACCACTTCCGGACGCCTGGCTTCGGAAAAGTTGGGGATACATTCGATGATTTTTTCGGTCATAACCCGGCCTTTCAAGGTGATGGGCTGAAAATATTGTTCCAATTTGTAGATGTCGGCATCAACCAAACACGATAGCAAACCGCCAGGCTTGCTGCGATTAATGGGATAAATGCTTACCGCGGTTTGCTCTGGTCAAGGCGTAATTATACTGCCTGGCACAAAGCTTGCATGCCAGGCCTGCATCCGATAGAATGGCTTGATAGCATGAAGACCTTAACTTTTTCGCCCTTTGGCTATTTACTGGGATGTCTCCTGACCCTGGCGTTGACCGGACTGGCCTGCCAGCAATTCTCCCGCCCGGCCTCACAACCGGTAGTGATTCAAGAGGGAACCCGGTTCGCTCAGGGTTCCCCTACCCCAACGCCGATATTGAACCCGTTGATCCCGCCGACGCGTGACCCGAACCTGCCTTATTTTACGCCCACACCCGACGCGCCTCACCCGCTGCCCACCCCGCGCAGCACAACCGATGAGTACACCATTCAAGCCGGCGATACCCTGAATAAAATTGCCGCCGCATTTGGGGTGAGTTACCAGATGATCGCCGAAGCCAACCAGCTCGAAAACCCAAATTTGATCGATGTGGGGCAGATCTTGCTGATCCC
>JAGUYX010000225.1 GCA_020061145.1 Anaerolineales bacterium
ACCTTTGATTGGGAAACTGCCCTGGATTTCAATGGACAGGCCGCGCCGTATATTCAATATGCGCACGTCAGGGCAAACAGCATCCTCAAACGGATGGAAAATTCCCTCCCATCTACGCGCTATCCAGATCATGATATGGCGGCTCAGGAAATTCAGTTAATCGATTGGATTGCGCGATTTCCCGATGAAGTCCAGCGCGCCGCCCGCGAATACAAACCACTTGTAATCGCCAACTATGCTTATGAACTGGCACGAGCCTTTACCGATTTCTATATGCAGTGCCCTGTCCTTAAAGCTGAGCCAGGTACACGTGATTTTCGCTTATGTCTGGTTGAGGCTGCCCGCCAGACACTGGCAAATGCACTGAATCTGTTGGGAATTGGTTCACCTGAGGTCATGTAAGCGCAGGTGAACTGTTTTATCAGATCAAAATCAACATAACCAGGAGAAAAGTATGTCACCGATAAAAACATTGATCATGGGGGCGGCTGGACGGGATTTTCATAATTTCAATGTTTATTTCAAGGATAATGCCGATTACGAGGTGATTGCCTTTACAGCCACGCAAATACCCAATATTGAAGACCGCCATTACCCCGCCTCGCTTGCCGGCCACCTTTACCCGGAAGGCATACCGATTTACCCTGAAAACGATCTGGTACGGTTGATAAACGAAAAAAAGATTAACCAGGTAATTTTTGCCTATAGCGATGTCCCTCACGAATATGTCATGCACAAAGCCTCCATTTGCCTGGCTGCCGGAGCAGACTTTCGGTTGATGGGCTTGAATGCCACTCAGCTAAAATCCTCCAAACCGGTCGTATCGGTTGGCGCTGTGCGGACCGGCTCCGGTAAAAGCCAGACGACGCGCAGGGTATCCTTGATATTGCGCGATATGGGCTATAAAGTGGCTGCCATCCGCCACCCGATGCCGTATGGCGATCTGGCAAAACAGGCGGTGCAACGTTTTGCCGTGTATGAAGATCTGGATAAAAATGATTGCACCATTGAAGAACGCGAAGAATACGAACCTCACCTGGAAAATGGGGTGATTGTGTATGCGGGGGTGGATTACGAAAAAATCCTGCGCCAGGCAGAAAAAGAAGTCGATATCATCTTGTGGGACGGCGGGAATAACGATCTGCCTTTTTATAAATCCGATTTTCATATCGTGGTAGCAGACCCTCATCGCCCTGGTCACGAAAGCACGTATCATCCAGGCGAAGCCAACGCGCGTTGTGCAGATGTATTTGTGATTAATAAAGTTGACACCGCCAATCGGGAAGACGTACTAAAGGTGCGGGAGCAATTAAGCCTGTTAAATCCTGGTGCGCAAATCATCGAAGGCGCCTCCCCGCTGTTTGTGGATGATCCAACTGCAATTCGAGGCGCGCGGGTTCTGGTTGTGGAAGATGGGCCTACGCTCACCCATGGTGAAATGGCATATGGAGCAGGTTGGGTGGCTGCGCGTCGTTTTGGCGCTGCGGAAATCGTGGATCCACGCCCTTATGCGGTTGGCTCAATCCTGGAAACCTATGCCAAATATCCAACAACGGGTAAGGTATTACCTGCCATGGGTTACGGGGACGAACAGCAAAAAGAGCTGGAAACGACGATTAACAATGCCGATGTTGACCTGGTTATCGTGGGTACACCGATTGATCTCGGAAGGATTCTGAAGATCAACAAACCCACCCAGCGAGTGCGGTACGAATTGCAGGAAATCGGCGTGCCTACCTTGAGCGACCTCCTGCGCGCAAAATTCGGCAAATAAATTCACCGGCGCCTGAATTTTCACGACGATGCCTGTACTCGATTGGCCTGGCAAACATTTGCCTGAACAAGTACCCGGAGAAATTCATCTGAATTCCCGGATTTTTCCCGGGGGGAGGGGATATCCTGATCAGGAAACTAATAATCAACTGATCTATGGCGATAACCTGAAGATCATGTCTGCCCTGATGCAAGCATACCAGGGGAAAATCAACCTGATCTATGCAGACCCCCCTTTTTTCACCAATCGGCAATATCCAGCGCGAATTGGTCAGGGCGAAGACTCGCGCCGACCGGCGGAATGGCAATTGAGCAGCGGATACCCAGATGATTGGATGGATGTAAACGATTATCTGGATATGCTCTACCCGCGGCTGAAATTGATGTACCAGTTACTCAGCGAGACGGGGACTCTGTATCTGCATCTGGACTGGCATGCCAATGCATACGCGCGCCTGCTGTTGGATGAGATCTTTGGCGCTGAACAATTGTTGAATGAAATTGTCTGGGTTTATCACGGTCCATCACCTATCCGGACAGCCTATAACCGCAAACACGATACCCTGCTGGTATATACCAAATCGTCGAAATACACCTTCAATGTTGACGCTGTCCGTGAGCCTTATCACCCCAACACCGTAAAAACATTCCAATCATCACCAAAAGCAGGCTTTGGCAAAGTACCGAATTTAGAGCGCGGGAAAGTTCCAGAGGATTGGTGGTATTTCCCTGTGGTAGCCAGGTTACATGCTGAACGAACCGGTTATCCCACTCAGAAACCAAAAGCGTTGTTAGAACGGATTATCATCGGTTCTTCCAACCCGGGAGACCTGGTCGCGGATTTCTTCTGTGGATCAGGCACCACACTGGTGGTGGCGGCCGAACATGGCAGAAATTTTATTGGCAGCGACATCACCTGGCGAGCCATCCAAACCACGCTTAGTCGCCTGGTTGGTGAAAAAAACCCGCCTTTTGAGTTGTTTTTTGAGGCAGATTCATCCCCTCCGCGGATGAAAATACCTGAGATTCAGGTTTTTCGAAGTGGAGATCAAACCTTTACCCTGACTGCACCTGACCTGTCCGAAATTATTTATTGGGAAGTAGACCCGGTTGGGAAATCTGGCATCTTTCAAAGTGCACGGCAGGCGCTTCGACCACGAAAGAAGGGCGAAATTGCCACCCACCTTGAAGTTGATAAACTGGCCCCTGGGGAAAACATTAAAGCCCGGGTGTTTACCAACTCGGGGGAACTGATTGAAATTCAGGTTAAGTAACCAACTCAGACAGGGTCGAGGCGATAACCCACGCCACGGATCGTAATTAAATATTTAGGATTGCGTGGGTTTTCTTCAATCGCCTGGCGCAACCAGCTGATGTGCACATCCAGGGAGCGGGTATCTCCCAAGTACTCCGTTTGCCAAACCGAAGTGAAGAGGTGTTCACGCTCCAGAACTTCACCGGGATGGCGTAAAAAGGCTTCCATCAACTGGGTCAATTTAGGCGTCAACCTGCTCTGGCGTCCTTCACACTGCACCATATTACGCTCAAGGTCTAAAAATATTGGCCCGGCTTTAAGTGTTTTGTTGATTTTTTCCGGGGCCAGAGCGCGAATGCGATTAATTAATTTGCGCGCCGTAAACGGAAGCACAAGCACCACGTCTGCTTCCATTCCCCCGTTATAAATTTCCCCGCTGCTATGGATCAGGATGATCGGGCAACCTGATAAAGCTTTACGTAAGGTACTGCAAATACGTTTACCATTGGTTCGTAAAGAAGCGGCATTGACAACAACAATATCCGGATGGATGGATGGCGAATTTTGCAATGCCTCCTTACCACTTCTTACGACTTCCACCCGGTAGCCTTTTCGCCGAATCGCAGGTATAAAATTAGGACTATCTGCCCGGTTGCCCTCGATCACCAGAACCGTTTTTACCACCAGACCCCATCCTCGATGTGATGTAGCTGGAGCAAGCCCCCCAAACTGCCCAGACAAATCGCCGAATATTTTTATAAATGAAAAAGGAGATGTTGGCGATTTGCTGTAGTGACAGGCTGGCAAATCCATTTATGAAATCTTATACTCTTCAGCCAATCTCCAAGGACTGGTCATTATAATAGAAATGTTAAAGAATTTGCAAGCACTAACCTTACATCTCGCAGGATAGTTGTCACACATGGATGCACATGTTAGAATAAATGGCATGCTCAACGATCAGACCAAGCCAGGATCGTAGACGACGGAGGACGTGATGTCCGAAGATATGGTTGAAGTTGTAATTGACAGCATTCGAGTCAGCCTGCTCTCACAACAAAGAATCATCATTTTGCGTGAGGTTGGGGCCGAACGGTATTTACCAATCTGGATAGGCGTTTACGAAGCTGAAGCTATTGCCATCGCATTACAGGAAATGGAAGTGGCTCGGCCGCTCACCCACGATCTGCTGCGAAACGTGTTCAAAGCCATGAACGCCCAGATTGTGCGGGTTGAGGTTGTCTCTCTGCGAGACGATACATATTACGGTAATATCGTCGCCCAAATGAATGGCAGCGAAATCAATATTGATTCACGCCCATCCGATGCACTGGCTTTGGCAGTCCGGGTGAATGTGCCTATCCTGGTTTCACAGTCGGTCATGGACAGCGCCGGAATCACACCGGAAGAAGATATTCAGGAAGAAGGCGCCGGTGAAGGGGAGACTCCCCACGCGGAAATCGACGAAGAGGGGCAGGAACGCCTGTCCATTTTTGAAGACTTCCTGGATAAGCTGGAGAATAAGGACAAGGACGACGATGAAGAGGAGAAAAACAAGTAATCTCCTCCATAAATTGGATACTCAAACCGGGGTAATCCTGCTGATGCCGGGCGCCCCGGTTTTTTCTACAAAAGTCCCTGAGTTGGTAGAATAATTCTATGAGCGATTTCCAACCCGATGATGGATCCCTGCCTGCAGCGCAAATTGTACCTCACAGCCGGGAGGCAGAAGAAGCTGTTCTGGGTGCTGTATTGATCAATCCGGAAGCTTACTACGATGTCTCTCCCTTCCTGAAAATCGACGACTTTTATTTTCATCGCAACCGCTACATCTGGGAAGCCTTTTTACGCTTAACCGAACGACGCATACCGGTCGATTTTCTGACAGTAAATGAAGAATTGGAGCAAATGGGTAAGCTGACCGAAATTGGCGGAGCCGCTTACCTGACTGCGCTGATCAACAATGTGCCCAGCTCATTACACGCCGAAGCTTATGGACATATCGTAGAAGAAACTGCTATCCGCCGTAAGATGATCGAAGCAGCCAATCAGATCGCCAAACTGGCATACCACGAAGA
This sequence comes from Anaerolineales bacterium, assembly GCA_020061145.1. Taxonomy (GTDB): domain Bacteria; phylum Chloroflexota; class Anaerolineae; order Anaerolineales; family DRKV01; genus JAGUYX01. The sequence goes on from JAGUYX010000225.1 coordinate 5,107, forward strand.
ATTGGGTATCGAGACGGTGATGGATGACGCCGAAAAAGCGGTATTTGG
>JAGUYX010000273.1 GCA_020061145.1 Anaerolineales bacterium
GCCAGAGCCCAACCAGGGCGACACCCAGCAGCAGTAAACTGAAGATCAGAAAGGTGCTGCGCGTCCCGACCCAGGGAATCAGAACCAGATCGGGAATGAAGGTGCCCACGAACGAACCCAGGGTGGAAACGGCGTAGATACGCCCCGAAACGGTACCGGCGTGCCGGGCATCCCCAATGGAAAGGCGAATGGCATACGGCGAGATCATGCCCAGCAGGGTCACCGGGATGGTGAACAGGATCAAAACTGCCACAAATGAGCCCAACAATACACCAAGCTGGAACTGGTCGAAGGCATCGGCTGTCGGGCGCAGGATGGCACTGGCGACGAAGGGGATTACCCCGGCGCTGAAACCGCCCCAGGCGAGAATGCTGTATATGGCGCGGGGTGTGGGGTACTGGTCGGCCAGTTTTCCGCCCAGGTAATAACCGACAGTCAGGTAGATCAGGATCAGACCGATAATCGTCGCCCAGACCAGGCTGCTGACCCCGAAATAGGGGCCAATCAGACGTGAGGCTGCCAGCTCGAAACCCAGGGTCGCCAGACCGCCGGCAAAAACTGTAAAAAACAAATATTTGCTTGGCAAATGAAAAATCTCCCTCCGGCTGTAAACGATAACGCACCGATTATAAACCGGATGAGATCGCCGGGAAGAACGAAAGCAACTTGGTATAATTCAGCGACGCAGTTCATTCAACCCGCAAGCAGGAGCCTGCATGCCCGCTAACGACCTGACCGGAAACGGAATCCGCCAGACTTTTATCGATTTTTTTGTGGACCGAGGCCACACCTTTGTGCCCTCGTCTTCCCTGGTGCCAGGCGGCGACCAGACTTTGTTGTTTACCAATGCCGGGATGGTTCAATTTAAAGACGTTTTCCTGGGCACCGACAAACGACCCTATCAGCGGGCGACCAATTCGCAAAAATGTATGCGCGTGGCGGGTAAACACAACGACCTGGACGATGTCGGTCGAGACGACAGCCACCACACCTTCTTTGAAATGTTGGGCAACTGGTCGTTTGGTGATTATTACAAAAAAGAAGCCATCGGCTGGGCCTGGGAATTACTCACCGAGGTCTGGGAACTCCCTAAAGGAAAATTGTACGCCACCTGTTTTGAAGATGAGCTGGGTGAAATTCCTCGCGACGATGAAGCTGCCGAATACTGGCGCCAGCAACCGGGATTCAAACCGGAAAATTTACTTTTCTTTGGCCGCAAGGAAAATTTCTGGGAAATGGCTGATACCGGACCATGCGGGCCGTGCAGTGAAATACATATCGACATGGGACCGCAGGCCTGTAATAAACAGGGAGAACCCGGGCATACCTGCCGGGTAAATGGAGATTGCACTCGGTTCCTCGAGCTGTGGAACCTGGTTTTTATTCAATATAACCGGCTTTCGCCTACCCTTCTGGAGCCGTTGCCTGCCACGCATGTGGATACCGGCATGGGGTTCGATCGCATCGTGTCGGTGTTGCAGAAAAAACACTCCAACTATGCCACTGACCTGCTTCACCCTTTGATCCAGCGCGTCGAAAAACTTGCCGGTCAGCCGGCTGGCGCCTGGCTCTCCAACCCCACTCCATACCGGGTAATTGCCGATCACAGCCGGGCAGCCGCCTTTTTGATCGCCGATGGCGTGATCCCCGGTAACACCGGGCGGAATTACGTCTGCCGGATGATTATTCGCCGGGCGGCGCGGTTTGGCAGCAAAATCGGATTGAACGAACCGTTTCTGGCTGAGGTCGCCAGGATAGTGGTGGAACGCTATGGGGATTTTTACCCGGAGCTGCGCCAGAATGAAGCCATGATTCTGGATCATCTGCTACGAGAAGAAGAGAGATTTCAACGTACGGTTGAATCCGGAATGGCGCGCCTGGAGCAGATGCTGCAACGCCTGCAAAATGCCAATGGCAAGCTGCTTCCCGGTGAAGCAGCATTTGAACTGTATGCCACTTATGGCCTGCCACTGGAAATCACCCGCGATGTGGCTCGCGAACAGGGGCTGGATGTCGACGAAGCCGGCTTCCAGCAGGCGATGGAGGAACATCGTCTGGCCTCTGGCGGGGGAGCTTTTGGCGAATTGGGCGGCGAGGACGTAGAGATTTACCGCAAACTGGCAGGGGAGCTGATCCAAAGCGGAGCGTTGAAACCGGACGGTGTGGTTTACAACCCCTACGAATTGCTGGAAGTTGAAGCGCCGGTCCTGGCGTTGGTTTCGAATGGGAGCGTACGCCAATCCGTCGAGCCGGGTGAACCCGTCGAAGTTGTGCTGCCGGAGACCGGGTTTTATGTGGCCTCAGGCGGACAGGTAGCGGATACCGGCACGATTGTTTCTACGATAGAGCCGCGCTGGGAAATTCAGGTGGAAGATGTCCGCAAACCCGCCGCCGGGATCATCACCCATGTCGGGCGAGTGGTTACGGGTTCGCCCCGGGCAGGCGATATGGCCCTGGCAGCCGTCGATGTGCAGCGACGCAAAGATATTATGCGCAACCACACAGCCACACATCTGCTCCATGCAGCCCTGCACCAGGTGCTGGGTAATCACGCCCGCCAGGCTGGCTCGCTGGTTGCGCCTGACCGGTTGCGGTTTGACTTCACCCATTCCAAAGCTCTGTCAGTGGATGAGATCAACCGGATCGAACGCCTGGTGAATGAATATATCCTCCATAATTACCGGTTGAATATTCAGCATAAACCACTCCAGCAGGCACGGGCGGAAGGCGCGATTGCCCTGTTTGGAGAAAAATACGCCGACGTGGTGCGCACCATCACCATCGGAGATAACGAACCGTTTTCCTATGAGTTGTGTGGTGGAACACATGTCTCCGAAACCGGAGATATCGGTTTGTTTATCATCACCTCAGAAGGCAGCGCAGCGGCTGGCATTCGCCGTATCGAGGCCATCACCGGCCGGGAAGCGTACGCTTACGTAAGCCGTCGCCTGAACGCTATGAAACAGGCCGCCGCTTTCCTCAACACCAGCCCGGACCAGCTTCTGGATCGCCTGGAAGCCCTGCTGGAGGAAACCAGCGTGCTGAAAAACCAGATGACCAATATGCGCCGGTCTTTAGTGGCTGCCGAATTCACCCGCATGCTGGATACGCCCCTGCAGATTGGCGACATTCATCTCCTGGCAGCCCATCTTCCTGAAGCCGACGCAGATACTCTGCGCCAACTGGCCGATCAATTTCGCTCACGCTTCCCCGAGCGCGCCGTGGCGGTGCTGGCCAGCGTGGAGAAAAACCGACCCATCCTGATTGCCACAGTCACCGAGGACCTGGTGAAACGTGGCATCAACGCCGGCGAACTGGTCAAATTTGTGGCTGCGCCTTTGGGCGGCGGTGGTGGTGGGAAACCGACTCTGGCCCAGGCCGGAGGCAAGGACGCCTCTCGCCTGTCTCAGGCGCTTACCAGCGTCCAATCATGGATCGAACAACACTTAAACTGAACCTGCCGCTTTTCGTCACGCCATTCTACCTGCTGGTGCTGGCAGTGCTGGCTTATGGTCTGGCGGCGCGCTACCTGGGCTATTATTGGGACGATTGGCCGGCAGCCTGGTTTTTATACAGCCTGGGACCAGAAGGTTTCCCACAGGTCTTTGCCATCGATCGCCCGGTTTTAGGCTGGTTATACAGCCTGACCACCCCGCTGATCGGGCTTTCCCCTTTTAATTGGCATGTGTTTGCCTTGCTCACCCGCTGGCTGGCAGCCTGTACTTTCTGGTGGGTGCTGCTGAACATCTGGCCCAGGCAATGGATAAGGGTAACCATCGCAGCCACGTTGTTCCTGGTTTATCCAGGTTTTGGCCAGCAACCGATTGCCATCACTTACAGCCACATCTGGCTGATGATGGCGGTGCATTTTTCTTCTCTGGGGCTTATGGTGCTGGCGCTGCGTAGACCACGCTGGTTCTGGCCGCTCAGCCTGCTGGCGTGGTTCCTAGCCGGTTTTTCACACTTTACCGTGGAATATTTTTTCGGGTTGGGTTTACTTCGCCCGGCCATTCTCTGGTTCGTACTGGCTGAGTCAACCCCAAAAAGTGGCAGGCGGCTGTTGAAAACTATACTCATCTGGCTGCCTTATATCCTGCTGCAAGGTGTATTTATTGTCTGGCGTATCCTGCTCACCGATACGCCCCGGGGCGAGGTGGTTTTTTTCGATTTCCTGCTTAAAGAACCCGGAGCGGCGCTCCTGACTCTGCTGGAACAAATCATTGTCTCCCTGTCCAGTTCC
>JAGUYX010000066.1 GCA_020061145.1 Anaerolineales bacterium
GCCCTGGAACAGGGCTCGAAATTCGCCATTCGTGAAGGCGGCCTGACCGTTGGCGCAGGCGTCATCACTAAAATTCTGGAATAGGTGTTTGTATGGCTAAGCAAAAAATTCGCATCCGCCTCAAAGCGTATGACCATCGTGTTCTGGATCAATCCGCCAAACGCATTGTAGAAACTGCGGAAAGAACGGGCGCACGTGTTGTCGGGCCGGTACCTTTGCCGACCAAAATTGAACGTTTTACCGTGCGGCGTTCGACCTTTATCGATAAAGACTCGCACGAGCATTTTGAAATCCGCACCCACAACCGGTTGATTGATGTACTCGATCCGGATTCAAAAACCATTGATATGTTGATGCGCCTGAATCTGCCTGCCGGCGTGGATATCGAAATCAAGATTTAGGTAACAATGAGCAGTACCGGTGGATTTTTCACCGGTAGAAAAATAGATTTGTGGTCGGTTAACAATCCGTAATCAGCAGTACAGAGGCTGCGTAAGAATCGGGCAGCTCGCAAACCAGGAACCATTGCTTTGCGACTACCGGGTTGACTGCGCAGCGTTCAGGGATGATGTGGCTAAAGCCCAGGCCAACAGTCCCGTAACCTAAATTTATGGACAGGAGACAATCGAGATGTTGAAAGGGCTCATTGGTAAGAAAATCGGCATGACCCAGATTTTCGATGATGGTGGAGCGGCTATCCCCGTGACGATCATTGAAGCTGGGCCTTGCTATGTTACCCAGGTGCGAACCGCGGGTAACGATGGTTACTCCGCAATCCAGCTGGGGTTCCAGGAAGTCCATCCCCGGCGGCTTACCGGTGGCGAGCTTGGGCATTTGAAGCGCAACGAGCTACCTCCGCTGCGCTTTTTGCGCGAATTTCGCGTCAAAGAAACCGAGTTGAAACCCGGTGAAAAAGTCACCGTTGAAGTATTCGAGAAGGGCGATGCGGTGGATGTCACCGGCACCAGCAAAGGTAAAGGCTTTGCCGGCGCGGTCAAACGTCATGGCTTCAGCGGCGGCCCGAAAACCCACGGTCAGTCGGATCGCTGGCGCGCTCCGGGCGCACGCAGCTCTGGCACTACCCCCGGGCGTGTCTTCAAAGGCATGCGTGGTCCGGGTCATATGGGTAACCAACAGGTGACCGTGCAGGGACTGAAAGTGGTGCTGGTCGATCCCGAGCGCAATCTGCTTGGCGTGCGCGGGGCAATACCCGGTCCAAAAGGCGGCCTGGTACTGATTAATGAGGCGCGCAAGGCGCGTTAGGCCAGTGGGAGTGCCCTGGTACCGAGCAAGGGAGCAATAAGAACCATGGAAGTAAATGTCCTGAACATGAATGGAGAAAAGGTTCGCACCATCGAATTGCCTGCGGAGATTTTTGAGGCGCCGGTGAATGTGGACTTGATGCACCAGGCCTTCGTTCGCCAGATGGCAAACGCCCGCCTGGGGACGCATAAAACCAAAACCCGCCATGAGGTATCGGGCGGTGGGCGAAAACCGTGGCGGCAAAAAGGCACCGGCCGCGCCCGCCAGGGTTCGATCCGGTCTGCACAGTGGGTTGGCGGCGGGAAAATCTTCACGCCGATGCCGCGTGATTACAGCCAGAAGATGCCCCGCAAAATGCGCCAGGCCGCGTTACGCTCTGCGTTGACGGTCAAAGCCAAAGAGCAGAAGATCGTGGTACTGGATGAATTCGCGTTGCCCGAAATCAAAACCCGCCAGATGGCGCAGGCGCTGGAGAAGCTGGTCGGTCAGAGCAGCGCACTGGTGGTGATTCCGGAAAAAAGCGCAGCTTACGATGTGGTGGTGCTTTCGACCCGCAACCTGCCGACCGCCAAAACTTTGCTGGCCAGTTATTTGAACATGCGCGACCTGTTACGCTACGATACGCTCGTGCTGCCGGTTGCGGCGATTGATCAGCTCACGGAGCAACTGGGCTAAAGGAGGCAACATGTCGACGATTTATGAAGTCTTGCGTCGTCCTTACATCACGGAAAAGTCCAACTTCCAGAGTGGAAAGTTGAACCAGTTCGTGTTCGAAGTGGCCCAGGATGCGAGTAAGGGCCAGATCAAAGATGCAATCGAAACCCTGTTTGATGTCAAAGTCGTCCGGGTGAATGTGATTAACGTGCCAGCCAAACGCGGCCGTAAAGGCATGAGCCGCAGGATGTTGGTCCGCCGCCCCGGTTACAAGAAAGCTCTGGTAACCCTGGCTTCCGGCGACACCATCGACGTGTTTGAGGGAGTACGGTAATGGCCGTCAAGAAGTACAAACCAATCACCCCCGGTCAGCGTGGAATGACCGGCTACGCATTCGAAGAAATCACCAGCAGCACGCCGGAACGCTCCTTACTGGTACCCCTGCGCAAGAGCGGCGGGCGAAATACCTATGGGCGGATCACGGTACGGCATCGGGGCGGCGGTCACCGCCGGCACATCCGTCTGGTGGATTTCAAACGCGACAAGCGCGGCATCCCCGCCAGAGTCGCGGCGATCGAATACGATCCGAATCGCACCGCCCGTTTGGCCCTGTTGTATTATGCCGATGGCGAAAAACGATACATCATTGCGCCCCTGGGTATTCGGGTTGGCGACTCGGTGATGGCCGGCCCGGAAGCTGAAATCCGGCCTGGCAACAGCCTGCCGATCAGCAACATTCCTGTGGGCACCATGCTGCACAACATCGAGATTTCATCCGGGCGGGGTGGTCAAATGGTGCGCGCCGCTGGCGGCGCTGCCCAGTTGCTGGCGAAAGAGGGCAGTTATGCCCAGCTACGCCTGCCTTCGGGCGAGGTGCGCCTGATCCGCCAGGATTGTTACGCCACCATCGGCCAGATCGGTAACACCGACCACAGCAACATCAAGCTGGGTAAGGCCGGTCGAAAGCGCCATATGGGCATCCGGCCGACTGTGCGTGGCTCTGCCATGTCCCCCCGCGACCATCCTCATGGGGGTGGCGAGGGCCGCCAGCCGATTGGTATGCCCGGGCCGAAGACTCCCTGGGGCCGCCCGACGCTGGGTTACAAGACCCGCCGGAATAAAAAGACGGACAAATATATTGTCCGACGTCGTGGGAAGAAACGCCGCTAAGGCAGGTAAGCTGGCTAACGGTCTGAGGAGCAAAACCCTCCGGACCGGCGCCACGAACCAAGTTTGGAGAAATGAATTATGGGACGTTCACTGAAGAAGGGGCCGCATGTCGCCCCGAAGCTGCTGACAAAAATTGAAAGTATGAACGAGCGTGGTGAAAAGAAAGTAATCCGCACCTGGAGCCGCGCCAGTGTCATCTTCCCGCAGATGGTCGGGCACACGATTGCCGTTCACGATGGGCGGCGACATGTGCCGATCTACATCACCGAAAATATGGTCGGTCACCGGTTGGGTGAATTTGCGCCGACCCGCACTTTTCGAGGCCACGTGGTCGAGAAAAAGATCAAGAAAGGGAAGTAAACCATGGAAGCCGTTGATATTCGTGCCCATGCGCGTTACATCTCGATTTCTGCCCAGAAAGTACGCCTGGTTGTCGATCTGGTGCGGGGTAAACCGGTGCTGGAAGCGCTGAATGTGCTGAAATTCACCCCGAACCGGGCTGCGCATCCGGTCTCCAAAGTGATCGCTTCGGCGATGGCCAATGCTGAAGAAAACTTCGGCGTCAGCCGGGATGAGCTGTATATCCACAAGATTTATGCGGATGAAGCTCCCACCCGCCGCTGGCGCAGGTTTGGCGCACGGGGCCGGTTCAAGCCGATATTAAAACGTGCTTCTCACATCACAGTCGTATTGCGGGAACGAGAAGTTTAGGGATTCAGTTTTACCGGGGAATTCTCCGGTAAAGAAGAGAAAGACCAGGAGAAATTATGGGTCGAAAAGTACATCCAATCGGGTTTCGCCTAGGAATTAACAAGACCTGGGAAGGGCGTTGGTTTGCTGAAGGCGATAACTATGTGCAACAGCTTCACCAGGATTTCGAGATTCGCCAGCTGGTGATGGATAGCAATCCACGCGCCGGGGTATCGCGGGTCGAAATCGAGCGTTTTCCCGGCAAGGTGAAAATCGTGGTGCACACCGCCAAACCCGGCGTCCTGATCGGGCGCAAAGGTGAAAGCGTCAAAGTGTTGCGTAAAGAGCTGGAAGAACTGGCCGGCAAAAAGATCGAGTTGGAGATCAAAGAGATCAAATATCCCGATCTGGACGCCTACCTGGTGGCGAAGAACATCGCCGAGCAGCTAATCCGGCGCATCAGCTACCAGCGGGCGATGAAACGCGCCATCCAGCAGACCATGCGCCAGGGCGCACACGGTATCCGTGTGGAAGTTGCCGGGCGGTTGAGCGGCGCGGAAATGGCGCGTACGGTTGCTATGCGTGAAGGTCAGGTGCCGCGCCAGACATTGCGTGCGGATATCGATTTTGCCCGCGCCGAAGCCCTGACAACCTATGGCCAGATTGGCGTAAAAGTCTGGATTTATAAGGGCGAAGTCTTGCCGGAAGTCGAAGAAAGTCTGGAAAAGACGGAAGGCGTTTACGTTAGCGAGTAGCCCTCGCGGAACGAAGGAATTGCCGTTATGTTGATGCCAAAACGTGTAAAGTATCGAAAAACGATGCGCGGCCGGATGCGGGGCAAGGCCTATCGCGGCTCGGATGTCCACTTCGGTGATCTGGGCTTGCAGGCGCTGGAACCGGGGTGGATCTCGGCTCGCCAGATCGAAGCCGCACGTCGCGCCATTGTACGCGCCATCCGCCGTCGTGGTAAAGTCTGGATTCGCATTTTCCCCGACAAACCGGTGACCCAAAAACCGGCTGAAACCCGGATGGGTAAAGGCAAAGGAAATGTCGAATTCTGGGTATCGGTGGTCAAACCGGGCCGGATTATGTTTGAAGTTGGCGGTCTTCCGGAAGATATCGCCCGGGAAGCGTTAAAGCTGGCTTCGTACAAGCTCTCCATTAAAACCAAGATTGTTACCCGTGGAGACCAGGCAGGAGAGTTGTAACCATGCAGATGAAAACCCGTGAAATTCGGAATCTGACCATAGAAGAACTTCGTAAAAAACTGGATGATGCCGGCGAAGAGTTAATGAAGTTGCGTTTTCGCCAGGCGACCGGCGAGCTTCAGGACACCAGCCAGATACGCCTGACCCGCCGGACGATTGCCCGGATGAAAACCGAGCTGAATGAACGCTTACGGGCGGAAGCAATGGAAGGTGAGAAATGAACAATCGCCGTCGGATGAATGGGTTTGTTACCAGTAACAAAATGGATAAGACGGTGGTCGTGGAAGTAACCCGCACCTACCAGCACCGCCTGTACAAAAAGGTGGTGCAGAGTCACAAGCGGGTGTTGGCGCACGATGAGCTGGATTGCCAGGTTGGCGACGAAGTGCGCATTGTGGAAAGCCAGCCGCTTTCACGGCATAAGCGCTGGGTGGTGGAAGAAATCATCCGGCGTAATATTCGGACCGCAGATGCGGGTGTGGAGCAATAAACATGATCCAGCATGAATCTCGCCTTAAAGTCGCCGATAACACCGGCGCCCGCGAACTGTTGGTCATCCATGTCCTGGGGGGCTCATCCCGCCGGTATGGACGCATCGGAGATGTGGTGGTGGCGACCGTAAAAACCGCCGCGCCACAGGGTTCGGTGAAAAAAAGCGATGTGGTGAAGGCCGTGGTGGTCCGCTGCGCTAAAGAATGGCGCCGGGAAGACGGTTCCTACATTCGCTTCGACGACAACGCAGCCGTAATCCTGGATACCGACGGTCGTAACCCGAAAGGTACGCGTATTTTCGGCCCGGTCGCCAGGGAATTGCGTGAAAAAGGCTTTATGAAGATTGTCTCTCTCGCCCCAGAAGTGCTCTAGTGCTCGGCGGCATAGATATTCCTATGGTTTACGCCCATGCGCCGGGCACTTTAAGCGGGTTGGGCGACGTGTATCTGAACTGACTGGATATTTCCGCCCAACCGCACTTGGGCGATGAAGATTGGGAGTAGTACTGTGAAAGTAAAAATTCGTAAAGGCGATACTGTAGAAGTGATCAGTGGGTCTAACCGGCTCAAGCGCGGGGAAGTGATCAAAGTTCTCCCGAATGAACGCCGGGTAGTGGTGCAGGGCGTGAATCTGCATAAGAAACACGTAAGCCAGATCCAGGCCCAGGGCCGCAACCTGTCCCCCGGAATTATCGAATTTGAGCTGCCCTTCGACATTTCCAATGTCATGCTGGTTTGCCCCAAGTGCGATAACCCGGTGCGCGTTAGCATTCGCCGTGACGGTGAAAAAATCGTCCGTGTGTGCAAAAATTGCAGCGCAGACGTCGATTAAGCAGAAATTTGGGAGCGGATCGAAATGGCTAATTGGTTAAAAGAGCGTTACCAAACTGAAATTGCTCCAGCGCTGAAGGATTCCCTCGGCCTGGAAAATGACATGCAGGTCCCGCGCATTCAGAAGCTGGTGATCAATATCGGCCTGGGCGAGGCGATGGATAATCCTAAAAGCCTCGATGCAGCCGTCGAAGACCTGATGAAAATCACCGGGCAGAGACCGGTGATCACCAAGGCGCGCAAAAGCATCGCCAATTTCAAATTGCGCGAGGGCCGTGCAATCGGCGCGAAGGTTACCCTGCGGGGCGACCGTATGTGGGATTTTCTGGACCGGATGATGAATATCGCTTTGCCACGTACGCGAGACTTTCGGGGAATTTCCCCGAATTCCTTCGATGGCCGGGGAAATTACACCCTGGGTCTGCGTGAGCAACTGGTCTTCCCCGAGATCGAGTACGACAAAATCGACAAGATCCGGGGCATGGAAATCACGATCGTGACCAGCGCCGATACGGACGACGCGGCCCGGCAGTTGTTAGCCATGCTGGGCATGCCGTTCAAAAAGGAAGGATAAGCAATGGCAAAAAAGTGTATGGCATACCGCGAGCTGCGACGGAAATTTGACGTACGGAAGGTCAACCGGTGTAAACGCTGTGGCCGTCCACGCGGGTATATTCGCCGCTTTGGATTATGTCGAATCTGTTTCCGTGAGCTGGCCCTTGAAGGGAAGATCCCGGGTGTAGTAAAGTCTTCCTGGTAAAGGCGCGGAGGTATAAAGAATGAGCGTATCTGATCCTATTGCTGATATGTTGACCCGCATGCGCAATGCGATGCTGGTTGGGCACAATACCGTTTCGATGCCCAGCTCCAAAATCAAAACGGCGATTGCCCAGATTTTGCAAGACGAAGGGTATATTGCCGGGTATGATGTTGCGGAGGGTGAAACCCCGGCGCATAAGGTATTGCGGATCAAGTTAAAGTATGTTGGGGAACGGCGTCATCGACACCCGGTGATTACCGGCTTAGAGCGTATCAGCCGTCCCAGCCGCCGGATTTATTCCGGTAAAAAAGAAATCCCCTGGGTGCTTTCGGGCATCGGGATTGCCATCCTCTCCACTCCTAAGGGCGTGATGACCGGACAACGGGCGCGCCAGTTGGGCGTGGGCGGGGAAGTGTTGTGCAAAATCTGGTAATTATTCATCGCCAGCCGCTGCCGCAGATTTTTTGCGGTAGAGTCAGATCGACCCATGCCCTGGTTGCATGGTGGCTGAACTCAGGAGGCATCCGTGTCTAGAGTAGGTCGCATGCCGGTGACCTTACCGGCAGGAGTAGAAGTTATCATCAAGGGTTCTCTGGTTCACGTCAAAGGACCCAAAGGCGAATTGAAGCATGTCTTTCCCCCGAATGTCAGCTTCAGTTTGGAAGACGGGGTCGTGATGGTATCCCGCGCTTCCGACGAGCGCCAGGATCGTTCCATGCACGGTACTGCCCGCGCCATCCTGAATAATATGGTGGTGGGCGTGAGCAGCGGCTTCGAAAAGATTCTGGAAGTAAACGGTGTGGGTTACCGCGCCGAAATCGATGGAAAAGATTTGATGCTGCACGTCGGTTATTCCCATCCGGTTCGTTTCCCCCCACCGGAAGGTATCAGCTTTGAAACGGAAGCCAGAACGCGCCAGATCAAAGTGATGGGGTACGACAAGCAGCTGGTGGGGCAGGTGGCGGCGAATATCCGCCAGGTGCGCCCGCCCGAACCCTACAAGGGTAAAGGCATCAAGTATCTGGATGAGACGATCCGCCGCAAGGCCGGTAAGTCTGGTAAATAAGGTGTATACGTATGGCTAACAAGAAAACTCGTTACGCAGCCCGCAAAATCCGGCAAATCCGTGTACGCAAGCACGTCAGTGGTACACCAGAACGGCCTCGCTTGAGTGTGTTCCGCAGCCTGTCGGAGATTTATGCGCAGGTTATCGATGATGAAACCGGGATCACCCTGGTTTCGGCGTCGTCCGTCGATAAAGAATTGCGCGCCAAAATGCAGGAATTATCCAAAACAGAACAGGCAGCTCTGGTTGGCAAGAGTCTGGCAGAGCGGGCGGCGAAAAAAGGAATCACCAAGGTAGTTTTCGACCGGGGTGGGTTCCGCTACATCGGACGCGTCAAAGCGCTGGCTGACGGCGCACGCGCGGGCGGCCTGGAATTTTAATGGTACCGGGAAGCCCAATCAGGAGACAAAAATGAGCGATTACCAAACCTCGGAATTCGAACAGGAATATGACGAACGCGTCATCGAAATCAAGCGCGTGGCCAAGGTGGTGCAAGGTGGACGCCGGTTTTCCTTCCGGGTGACTGTGGTCACCGGGGACAATCGCGGCCGGGTGGGCGTCGGCGTGGGTAAAGCCAATTCCGTCACCGATGCCATGCGCAAAGCCGGTGACCGCGCCCGCCAGGACATGCGCCGGATCAATATGTATGAATCCACCATCCCGCATGAGGTGACCGGCAAAGTCGCCGGCGCCAAAGTTTTGCTCAAGCCCGCTTCCCCCGGCACCGGCGTCATCGCCGGCGGCGGCGTCCGTGCGGTGCTCGAAGCAGCCGGGATTTCCGACATCCTGACCAAATCCCTGGGCAGCAATAACGTTTTGAATGTGGTGTCTGCCACCATGGATGCGCTGGAACAGCTTAAATCTCCGCAGGAAGAAGCAGCTCGCCGTGGAAAAACGGTAGAAGAGCTGAAGCCCTTCTGGACACGCCGGAGGAAATAATGGCTAAGAAAAAAGAACAGCAGAAAATTCTGCGCATTACCCTGGTGAAAAGCCCCATCGGCTACACCAAACGCCAGAAGGCGACGGTGCGGGCTCTGGGTTTACGGCGTCTGCACCAGACGATCACTCATGAAGATAAGCCTCAGATACGCGGCATGGTGAACAGCATCATCCACCTGCTCAGCGTAAAAGAAGAGACGGTATAGGGATTAACATGAAGTTGCATGATTTGAAACCTAACGATGGCGCCAAGAAAAGCCGCAAACGTGTGGGCCGGGGTATCTCCGCCGGGCAGGGTAAAACCGCCGGTCGGGGAACCAAAGGCCAGGGTGCGCGGGCTGGCGGCGGGACCCGCCTGTACCATCAGGGTGGCAACCTGCCCTTCTATCGCCGTTTGCCTTTCAAGCGTGGGTTTAACCCGCCTTTTTCGGTCGAATGGAACGAAGTCAACCTGGACCAGCTGGAAGGATTTCCGGCGAACAGCGTGATTACCCCGGAAACACTGGCTGCGGCGCGCTTGCTGCGCAACCCGGATAACCCGGTAGTCTTGCTGGGCCGCGGGGAACTGAGCGTCAAGCTGAACGTCCGTTTGCACCGCGTGAGCAAGGGTGCGCAGGCCAAAATCGAAAAGGCCGGCGGCAAAGTTGAGATCATCGAGGCCTAGCCTTAGAGGAGCTATTACATGAAGCGTTCTGCGTGGCGCTATCTCTGGTCTGCCCATGACATCCGCCGAAAGTTGTTGATCACCCTGATGATTCTGGTGATCTACCGTTTTGCCGCGCATGTCCCGGTGCCGGGAGTGGATCGCGAAGTGCTTGCCAGCCTGCTGAGCGGCGGCGGCTCCACCGGTACCCTGGTGGGTCTGCTGAACCTGCTTTCGGGCGGCACTGTGGCTCAATTCTCGGTGATGGCGATGGGCGTCTACCCGTACATTACCGCACAAATTATCCTGCAGTTGCTGGTGCCCATCGTCCCTGCCCTCCAACGGCGCATGGAAGAAGATCCACGCGAAGGCCGGAAATGGATGGAGAAATGGACTTACCTGCTGGCCATCCCCATGGCTGCCCTGCAGGCGATTGGCCAGATTAACCTCTTTTCGGGATTGGCGCAAACGCCGATTATCCCCAATTTCGGGTTTACCGGCGCCAACCTGCTGCCTTCGCTGACCATCATCGCCAGTATGACCGCCGGGACGATGTTTGCGATCTGGCTGGGCGAGCTGATTTCCGAATTCGGCATCCGCAATCAGGGTCTTTCGTTGATCATCTTCGCCGGCATCGTGGCGGGAATTCCCACCAACCTGGGGCAGTTGATGACGGATGAACAAAATCGCTGGTTTATCCTGGCCTTTATGCTGGTTTTGACCCTGTTGATCATCGCCGCGATCGTCTTCGTCCAGCAGGGACAGCGGAATATTCCGGTTATGTACCCCGGGCGCCGGGTTGGCAACCGCATGTCCATGCCGGTGAAAGGCACCCTGCCCTTACGAGTGAATATGGCCGGCATGATCCCGCTGATTTTTGCTCAGGCTTTCCTCACCTTTCCGGCGATCGTCGGGGGTTTCTTCCTGAATTCGCAAACCGAATGGGTGAAGAACCTGGCGAGCAGCCTGCAAAATATCTTCGGCGGGACGTCCGACGCCTACTGGATCATGTACTTCTTCGTGGTGGTCGGGTTTACGTTCTTCTACACCGATGTGCTTTTCGCCCAGCAGAATTACGGCGAAAACCTGAAGAAAGCGGGGGCGCAAATTCCTGGCGTCAGCCGGGGCGCACCCACGCAACGCTATCTGACCAAAGTCCTGCGGCGGATTACCTTCCCGGGGGCCATGTTCCTGGGAATCGTCGCCATCCTGCCCTGGCTGGTAAGCCTGATCCTGCCGCTGGGCAACAATGCCGGTGTGCTGCTGGTTTCTTCAGCCGGCTTGCTGATTGTGGTCGGTGTGGTGAGAGACACCTTCTTCATCATCGATGCCGAGCTGAAGCTACACGGTTACGACGACCGGTTGCTGGTAAGGTAATAAATCATGGTTTGGGCGCGCAACATTGTGGTGAAATCGGCGGAAGAAATCAGCTTGATGCGTGAAGCCGGGCGGATTAACGCGCTGGCCTTACAGGCCACGCGTGAATTGCTCCAACCGGGCGTGACCACTGCCGAGCTGGACGAAGCTGCCAATGAAGTGATCCGTAAGCACGGCGCAAAACCCGCTTTTTTGGGTGTGCCTGGAGCCTATCCATACCCGGCGACGATCACCGCCAGCATCAATGACGAGTTGGTGCATGGCATCCCCGGCAAACGCAAGTTGAAAGAAGGGGATATCGTCTCCATCGACTGCGGTACGATCTATGAAGGTTTTGTGGGCGACTCAGCCTACACTGCCGGTGTGGGCGAAATCTCTACAGAAGCCAGGCGCTTGCTGGAAGTCACCCAGCGCGCGCTGGAGATCGGCATCGCCAGACTGCGCGCCGGAAACCGGCTTGGCGACGTGGGCGCGGCCATCCAGCAGTATGTGGAGAATGAAGAAGGATATCACCTGACCCGGGAATATACCGGGCATGGTGTTGGGCGCGAGATGTGGGAAGGCCCACAGGTCCCGAACTATGGTTATCCGGGCCGCGGCTTTAAACTGCTTCCCGGTCTGACCATCGCGCTGGAACCCATGGTGCTGATCGGCACGGCCCGTACACGCGTGCTGCCAGACGAGTGGACCGTGGCCTCTGCGGATGGATCGCTTACAGCACATTTCGAACATACCGTTTTGGTTACAGAGAATGAGCCGGTTGTGCTCACCGTGCCGTGAAGTGTTCTGGACAGAGAGAATAAGTTTTAGTATACTTGAGGCTTTGGTCTGAGAAGATACTCGGGCCGGCTGTGGCAAGGAGACGATGTAAAATGAAAGTTTCAGCATCCATCAAGAAGCGCTGCGCCAAGTGTAAGATTGTCAAGCGCAAGGGCAGATTGTTTGTCATTTGTGAAAATCCGAAACATAAGCAGCGACAAGGGTAGAAATTATGGCACGTATTGAAGGTGTTGACCTGCCGCGTGATAAACGCGTCGAAATTGGACTGACTTATATTTTCGGCATTGGCCCTACCCGCTCTCAGGAAACCCTGGCGGCTACCGGGATCAACCCGGATAAGCGGGTGCGTGATCTGACTGATGCTGAAGTCGGCAAACTGCGCGATTACATCGTGCAGTCCTACAAAATCGAAGGTGATCTGAGGCGAGAAGTGCAGATGAACATCAAACGGCTGGTGGAAATCGGCTGTTATCGTGGTCTGCGCCATCGTCGTGGGCTTCCGGTGCGCGGCCAGCGCACACGCACCAATGCGCGCACGCGCAAGGGTCCTAAGAAGACCGTTGCGGGACGCGGCCGGCGCCGGGGTGCGAAGAAGAAATAGCGCTTACGGTCGCCATTTTCGGGCTGTGGCAGGCCTCCTTGCCCTGCTGCGCTCTGGAATGGATGGCGTAGGCATGTGGAAGATTGAATTAAGCATATCGTGAGGTGCTATGGCTAAGCAACAAAAAACTTCGCGCCGCAGCGGCGCTCGAAAAGTCAAGCGCACGTTATCTTCCGGGCAGATTCATGTATTTGCCAGCTTCAACAATACGATCGTTACCGTAACGGATACGCAAGGTAACACCGTGTGTTGGGGCAGCGCCGGGTCTGCTGGATTTAAAGGTTCCCGGAAGAGTACGCCGTTTGCGGCGCGTATGGCTGCCGAACAGGCCGTAAAAAATGCCATGGGCATGGGTCTGCAGGAAGCCGTTCTGATTGTCAAAGGTCCTGGCCCTGGACGTGAAGCCGCCATCCGGGCGATTCAGTCTCTGGGCATCAAAGTTACAGCGATAACCGATGTTACTCCGGTGCCGCATAATGGTTGCCGGCCCCCGAAGAAACGTCGCGTCTGAGTCGGTGGTAAAAGAAAATGATGTACGAGGGTAAAACTTATGGCTAAATATCGTGGGCCAGTATGTAAATTGTGCCGACGAGAAGGTGAAAAGCTCTTTCTGAAGGGCGCGCGCTGCTTCTCGGCGAAGTGCGCCATTGAGCGTCGCGGGTATCCACCCGGACAGCACGGGCGGTCGGGTCAGTTCCGCCGCCGGCGTGAGTCCGACTTTGCCCGCCAGTTGCGTGCCAAACAGAAAGCGCGCCGCATCTACGGTGTGTTGGAACGCCAATTCCGGCGTTATTACGAAGTATCTCTCCAGCGCCGGGGTCTGACGGGTCTGAACCTGTTGCAGATCCTGGAATCACGCCTGGACAATGTCATCTACCGGATGGGTTATGCCGATAGCCGGGCTCAGGCTCGTTTGCTGGTTACCCATGGACATTTTAACGTCAATGGGCGCCGCACCGATGTGCCATCGATGTTGATTGCTCCCGGCGATATGATCGAAGTGCGCGAAGGATCGCGCAAGCGCACGTATTTCCGCGAGCTGCGTGAGCTGGCTGAAGCGAAAAATGTCCCGCTCTGGGTGGATCGTGACCTCAACTCATTGTCTGGAAAGGTTCTGCGCCTGCCAGAGCGTTCTGAGATTGACGGTAACCTCAACGAGCAGTTGATCGTTGAATACTATTCTCGCTAAGCGCAGGCGCCCGGTGGCTCTGATAAACGAAACCTCCATTTGCGCCAACCGCCTGCAGGATAGACTGAAGAATCGCCTGGATGTATGGTATTTCCACCTGGGTTAAGCCAGGCTGTGATTTCTGGGGAAGAGGTGTAATGTGATCATTGGTATCAGTAATATGGTGACGCCGAAAATCGAGCGCGAAGCTGAAGCGCGTAATTACGGCAAGTTTGTGATCAGCCCGCTGGAGCGCGGCTACGGGATCACCCTGGGCAACGCGTTACGCCGGGTTCTACTATCGTCCCTGGAAGGGGCGGCGGTCACCTCCGTGCGCATATCCGATATCCAGCACGAGTTTAGCGATATCCCGGGTGTGCGTGAAGATGTAATCCGCGTGATGTTGCAAATCAAGCAACTGCGCATGAAGCTTTTTGATGTGGATACCGCTCGCATGCACCTGGAGGTGCGCGGCAGTGGCGTGATTACCGCGGCGGATATCATCACGCCACCTGAAGTGGAAATTGTGAATCAGGATCTTTACCTGTTTTCGGTAGACGACCCGAATGTCAATCTGGAGTTCGAGTTCACGGTTGAAAAAGGACGCGGCTACTCTCCGGCGGATGATCGGAGCGGTCGCCTGCCGATCGGCGAGCTGCCTGTGGATGCCATTTACAGCCCGGTGCGCCGCCTGAACTGGGACGTTGGCGCGGCCCGCGTGGGTCAATCCACCAACTACGACCGGTTGATGATGGAAATCTGGACGGATGGCACCCTTGCGCCGGAAGAAGCGCTGAGCACCGCGGCCAGGATTTTGATCGATCACCTCCGCCATCTGGCGGGCGTAAGCGAAGAATCGCTTATGGCGATCGTGGAAGAGGAAGCCGAAACCGGGCGCCTGACCAGCGAAATGATCGAAACGCCGATCGAAAATCTCGATCTTTCGGTGCGGGTGTTTAACTCCTTAAAACGCACCGGAATCACCACCGTGGGTGAAGTGATCGAATTGCTGGAAAAAGGCGATGAAGCGGTGATGTCCATCCGGAACTTCGGTGAGAAAAGCCTTGAAGAGCTGCGGGCGAAAATGCGCGAAAAAGGTTACCTCGAAGATGAAGATGTTGAACTCGAAGCGGAGTAGTCATTATGCGTCATAAAGTAGCTGGTTATAAATTAAACCGCAGCAAAGGTCACCGTACCGCGCTGCGCAAGACTCTGACAAAGCAGCTTTTTGAGCACGAACGGATTCGCACCACCCGCGCCAAGGCCGAAGCCATGCGCGGTTTTGCCGAAAGTATGATTACGCTTGCCAGGCGCGGCACCGCCGCCGGGGATGAGCATATGGTGCATGCCCGCCGGCTGGCAGCCGCCCGCCTGGGCGATGCGAAAACTGTGCAGAAATTATTCGATGATATCGCGCCGCGTTACACCGACCGTCCGGGCGGGTATACGCGCATGCTGAAGCTCGGCCCGCGCAAAGGCGACGGCGCGGAGATGGTTTTACTCGAGTTGGTTGAAGAGTAGCTGTTGGTGTTAACGGGAAAACAACCCGTTGACCAACCGCTTCCATGGCACGTTACCAGGTAATTCTCGCTTATGATGGCACGGCATTTGCCGGCTTCCAACGGCAGGTGAACCGGCGCACAGTTCAGGGTGTGGTGGAAGAAGCGCTCCACGCTCTGGGCTGGCCGGGAAAGTCGATCCTCTCGGCGGGGCGCACGGATACCGGCGTCCATGCGCTGGGTCAGGTGATTGCCTTTGACCTGGACTGGACGCACGGCACGGATGCTTTAGCTGCGGCGTTGAACAACCGCTTACCGGAGGATGTCGCTGTTCGCCGGGTCTATCCGGCGCAAGCGGATTTCCACCCGCGTTATGCGGCGCTGGCACGGCATTATCGTTACCGTGTGCTGGTCGATGAAATCCGCAACCCGCTGGCGGAACGGTATGCCTGGCGCATCTGGCCTGCGCCCGATGTGGAGCTGCTGGAACAGGCCGCGGCCTGGCTGCAAGGCGCCTTTGATTTTGCAGCATTCGGCGCTCCGCCAAAAGCCGGCGGCAGCACCACGCGTACGGTTTACCGGGCAGGCTGGCAAACGGATGGACAGGAAATTCGCTTCGAGATTGTCGGTAATGCCTTTTTGTACCGCATGGTGCGCCGGCTGGTCGCCTTTCAACTGGCGATCGGCTGGGGCAAAACCAGCCTGGACGAGTTGCGGAAGCACCTGGTAACCCCGGGAGATACGTCCTGGGCAGGGCTGGCTCCGGCGCACGGTTTGACTCTGTACGCGGTTTATTATGCCGGTCAGACCGGCGAAGAAAAATACCTGGAAAATCTGGAAATCGGGCGGAAGTGAACATTCGCCTGGATGTGGAGAAAACAAAGTGCAGAAGACATATTACCCAAAACCAGATGAAATCACCCGGGACTGGTACCTGGTGGATGCCAACGGTCAGAATTTGGGCCGCCTGGCAACCCGCATCGCAGCAATCCTGCTTGGCAAGACAAAACCCGATTTCACACCCGGTGTGGATAATGGCGATTTTGTCGTTGTGATCAATGCGAAAAAGGTGCGCGTTACCGGCAATAAGCTGGATGAAAAGATTTATTACCGCCATTCGAATTACCCCAGCGGGTTAAAAGAGATCACCCTGCGGGATCAATTAAAGAAATTCCCGGAAAGAGTGATCCACCTGGCTGTCTGGGGCATGCTGCCTCACAATCGTTACGGTCGCAAGCTGATCAAAAAGCTGAAGGTGTATGCCGGGCCGGAACATCCCCACGAAGCACAACAGCCGAAACCGCTGGCTTAAGGAGTATATGAAAGATGTCTGAATATTTTGAAGGAATTGGGCGTCGCAAAGAAGCAACCGCACGCGTGCGGGTAATGAAAGGTTCCGGGCAGTTCCTGGTGAATAGCCACCCGGCTGCCGAGTTTTTCCCCCGCATTGGCGATCTGGATACTATTCTGAGTGTGTTTAAAACCACCAGCGAAGCCGAGAACCAGTATGACGTCAGCGTGATGGTCAACGGCGGCGGGATCACCGGGCAGGTGGACGCGGTCAAGCTGGGTCTGGCGCGTGCCATGGTGAAGATGAACCCTGATTTTCGCCCGGCTCTGCGTGAAGGCGGTTTTCTTACGCGTGATCCGCGCATTAAAGAACGTAAAAAGCCCGGTCTCAAGCGGGCGCGCAAGGCGCCCACCTACACCAAACGGTAGTTTCCGTTTTTTTTTCGCACACCAGGCGTAATGCGTGGCTGCACGATCCGGGAAAGAATTCCCGCGGGCGGCATACGCATTACGTTTTCTTTTTAAACTAAAACGTGCGGTAATCAACCGTTTACGAGTAGCCATGCAAAAACGAATATTGATCCCGCCTTTCCGGTTCAAAGCTTATCCTGGTTATCCAAACACAGGCCGTAGGCCCAAAATCGTTTATGCGTGCTCCTTTTCGTGGATGATATCCACCTGCGTCGAGTTTACGAAATTCTATTAAAACGTTATCAGGAAAAATAAATGAAAACTACTACAGCCGGTATTACCTTATTGGGATTGGGTCCGGGCGCCTGGGAGCACCTCACCCAGGAAGCGGTATCCATCCTGAACGGGGCTGCAGAGATTTACCTGCGCACCCGCCAGCACCCGGTGGTCCGCCAGCTGGACGCAAAAATTCGCCTGGAAAGCTTCGACGCCTATTACGAGGCAGCCGAAAACTTCGAGGATGTTTACCGGCAAATTGTGGAAAAAATCCTGGAGCTGGGCAAAAGACCCGGCGGCGTAATTTATGCCGTGCCGGGTCATCCCTTCATCGCCGAGGCCACCGGACCGGAAATTTACCGCCGGGCGAAAGCGGAAGGTTTGCCGGTACGCGTGGTCAGCGGGTTGTCCTTCATCGAACCGGTGAGCACGGTTTTAGGGATCGATCCTTTTCCCCGGATTACCCTGGTCGATGCGCTGGAACTGGCGAATGCTCATTACCCCTCCTTTCCGCCGGATGCCCCGGCGTTGATCGCCCAGCTATACAGCCGCGAAATAACCGCCTTCACCAAGCTGACCCTCATGGCGGTTTACCCGGATGAACACCCGGTGAAGCTGGTGCATGCCGCCGGAACCGGAGCAGAACGGGTCGAAGAGTTGAAACTCTATGAAATTGATCGCAGCCAGGCGATCGGCCTGATGAGCGTGTTGTATGTACCTCCGCTGGGAGAAGGTTCTTCGCTGGAATCCTTTGCCGGGATCGTCGCCCATTTACGCGCCCCGGATGGCTGCCCGTGGGACCGCAAACAAACGCTGCACAGCCTTCATTCTCACCTGCTGGAGGAAACCTACGAAGCCATTGAAGCCATCGAGCAAGGCAACATGCCGGATCTGCAGGAAGAATTGGGAGATTTGCTGCTGATGGTCTTGATGCTGACCCAGATTGCCAGCGAAGAAGCGGGTTTCAACTTTACGGATGTGGTGTCCGGAATATACACCAAAATTGTGCGCCGCCACCCGCATGTCTTTGGCGGCCTGGATTTGAAGGATGAAGCCGGTGTGCTGGCAAACTGGGAAAAACTAAAGGAAGCAGAGCGTGAAATCAACGGCACACCCGGGAAAGGCATTCTGGATGGCGTGGTTAATTCCTTGCCGGCGCTGCTCCAGGCGCAGGAGATCCAGGAGCGGGTCGCTCACGTGGGTTTCGACTGGCCTGAGATACAGGGCGTATGGGCAAAAGTCCAGGAAGAATTGGAAGAATTACAGGATAGCCACAGCCCGGAAGAACGCATGGCTGAATTCGGAGACGTACTTTTCGCCCTGGTCAATCTGGCGCGCCATCTGGACGTGAACGCAGAAGCGGCATTACGCCAGGCCAACCAGCGTTTCCGATCTCGTTTCAAACATATCGAGTTGAGCGGTAAGCAGCAGGGAAAGAAACTGACTGAGATGACCCTGGACGAGATGGAATCGCTCTGGCAGGAAGCCAAATCCAGGGGAGAGTCAGGCTGATTCCCGCTAAGCATTAACGGCGTTCTGCAGGCAGGGCGGCCTCCCGGGCGAGCGGTTCGAAGCGGGCGGTGAAATGCCGTAATAGCTCCGGCGCATAGGTGAAGCGGTAACCCTGGATGTGATCCTTGCGGCTGGCGATGCGCCCGAGAACATTAATCACATAATCCAGGTGGCTCTGGGTGTACATCCGCCGCGGTAACGCCAGGCGCACCAGCTCCAGGCGGGCGTATACCATTTTACCGGTATCCGGGTCGGGATGCGCAAACATCACCGAACCCACCTCCACAGCCCGGATCCCCCCTTCGAGATAAAGTTCCACCACCAAAGCCTGCCCCGGAAACTCCGCTGGTGGTATATGGGGAAATAACGCCCCGGCATCGATATAAACGGCGTGACCACCTGGGGGCAGGATCAGCGGGATATTGTGCGCCTGCAGCCCCTGGCTCAGATAGGCTGTCTGGCCTAAACGATAAGCCAGATAATCCTCATCCAAACCTTCACGCAAGCCCACTGCCATGGCTGCCAGATCGCGCCCGGCCAGTCCGCCATAGGTGGGAAAACCTTCGCGCAAAATCAGCTCGTTGGCGGCGCGCTGGTACAGTTCCGCATCGTTCATCGCCAGAAAACCGCCGATATTCACCAGGGCGTCTTTTTTAGCGCTCATCGTCGCCCCATCCGCCAGGGAGAACATTTCGCGGGCAATCTCCAGGGTGCTTTTATGCCGGTAACCTTGTTCGCGCTGCTGGATAAAATAGGCGTTCTCGGCATAACGGCAGGCATCGATAAAAAACGGGATGCCATATTCACGGTAAATTGCCGCCGCGCCGCGCAGGTTTTCCATGGAGACCGGCTGGCCACCGCCGGCGTTATTGGTCACCGTGATCATCCCCAGGGGGATGTTTTTCACACCGGTCTCTTCGATGAACCGGCGCAATTTGTTCAAATCCAGGTTGCCCTTAAACGGATGAGGGTTGGATGGCTGGTAGGCTTCGTCGATCACCAGGTTCACCGGGCGGCCCTGGCGGGCGCGGATATTGGCATCGGTGGTATCGAAGTGCATGTTGGAAGGAACCGATTGCCCGGGTTGCACCAGTAAAGACGCCAGGATATGCTCGGCGGCGCGCCCCTGGTGGGTGGGCACAAAATAACCGAAGCCGAAGATATCGTCGATGGCTTCCTTCAGCAAATAATAGGATCGAGCGCCGGCATAGGACTCGTCCCCTTCCATAATAGCTGCCCATTGCGCCTGGCTCATGGCTCCGGTGCCCGAATCGGTGAGCAAATCGATAAAAATATCCTCAGAACGCAGGGCAAATACGTTGTAGCCCGCCTTTTGGATGGCTTTTTGGCGCCCTTCACGGTCGATGAGACGGATGGGTTCGATTACTTTGATACGAAAGGGTTCGGGGGGGTAAAACGCCATTCACTTTGCTCCTGAGTGGGTTTATCATGGATGTGATCCATTGAGTCTATCATACCTGTTGTGATTGCCCTGGGACATTTTCATCTGATTTCCCTGATGAAAATCCTGTTTCGGTTTACAATTGCCGCATGTTGACGATCAAACACTATGTTCTGGGACCGGTGCAGACCAACACTTACCTGGTTACCGACCCGGAAACGAAAGAAGCCGTGGTGATCGACCCCGCCTGGGACGGGAAAATGCTGGTGAAGGAAGCTCGCCACCTGGGCTGCCGGATTGGCAGTATCTGGCTGACGCATGCCCACTTCGACCATCTGGGAGGCGCAGGCGAAGTGGCGGATGAGAGTAACCCGCCCGTACCGGTCGCCTTACATCCAGATGATTACCTGCTCTGGCGCAATCGCGGCGGGGCGGCCTTCTTTGGTTACCAGATCGACCCGGGTCCGGAACCGGCGATTGATTTGGTACATGGTCAGGTATTGTTTGTGGGTGGCTATCAATTTGAAGTGCGCCATGCGCCCGGCCACACCCCCGGGCATGTGATGTTTTATTGCCCGCAGGCCGGCATCCTGTTTTGTGGGGATGTGATCTTCCAGGGCAGCATCGGGCGAACTGACCTGCCGGGGGGCGACTATGCCACGCTGATCCATAGCATCCGCAACCAGGTGCTGACCTTGCCGGATGAAACCCGCCTGCTCAGCGGGCACGGCCCGGAGACCACGGTAGGGTGGGAACGACGGCACAATCCATTTCTGGGGGAGTAACGACCTGAGCAAGCCATGCTGACTCTGCGGGATTTCTACCATTTGCCTCAGCTGGCTGAAATTTTTCAGCAGATCTTATCGACCCGGCAGGGGGTGATCCTGGTGGCGGGGTGGACGCCTGCCCAACCGCTGAGTTCCGAGCGCGCCACGGGCCTGTTGCCTTCCGGCAGGGGGACGGTGCTGGATGTGCTGTTCAATGAATACATGGAAACACACCCCGAACACCGGGCGGTATATATCACCGCTGCGGCTACCGAGCCCCGGCATCCCAAAATTTTCAAACGGCGGGTCACCACCTCCCAGGTATTGCGCAGAAAACCCTATCATGTTCTGATCGAAGCGGCGGTCAAGAGTAGAGCGGATTTGCTGGTGGTCGATGAGCTCCTGCCGGAGAATGCGCAAAGCCTCTTTGAAGCGGGTCTGGCGGGGAAGCTGGTGCTCACCCAGCTGGACACCCTGTTGCGCGGAGAAGAAGTGTTGCTGCATTTGCAGGATTTACCCCTCGACCCGGGGGTATTGGAGGGGCTGGCCTGGGTGCTGGCGGTAGAGCGGGTCGGCCTGCTGTGCCCGACCTGCAAACGGCCGGATCCACAGGTAGACAGCAAGACAACCCGCTTGCTGGGACGTTATCCTTCTTTACAACCC
>JAGUYX010000172.1 GCA_020061145.1 Anaerolineales bacterium
ATCGCCGGCGGCGACTGCCACGCTCGGCGCATTTGTATTATTTTTTGTCCTCTTCGTCCTCCGGCTGATGCCGGCGTTAAACCTGGTCGTCGGGGGCGTGCTGGCAACCGTCAGCCTGGGGGCACTGTTGCTCACCCGCTTTGGCCTCAGCCGGTTTGTGCCGCCGGAAGAGGAAGTGCCCGTGGAGCCATTTCCTCTTGAGTAAACCGAAGAAAATTCCAGCCAACCCAATCTCTGAAACCAGGACAAAGTCGCAGCAAAGTCCCGTAGCGCTTTCCGCCCGGTTCATCGAGCCGGCCTTTTCAGCGCACCGCATCAGCCAACCCACCGCCGAAATTTCCCTCGATTTGGGCATTTCTTGGGTGGAGGTACGCTTGCATCCGGAGGGAATCGAACTTCCAGATGGCGAGCTCCTTTCCTGGACGGCGCTGCGTAGATTAATGGAATCGCCGGAGGCTTGTTTTGAAGTTCAGGACGGCGAGCTACTGAAAATCCAGGCATATTCTGCTTACACCGGGCGGCATTACACCCTGATGTCCACCGAGCGTGCGCCTACCTTGCTGATCTCCGGCATTCCCATGCACCGCATCAAAGACACAGATCCATACGCCGACACGCTGACAAAAATTGACGCCATCCAGCCGGTGGTTGGGCAAGTGCTGGATACCTGCACGGGGTTGGGCTATACCGCCATTCAGGCCGCCCACTCTGCCGATCAGGTAACAACCATCGAGCTCGACCCGACCGTGATGGAAATTATCCGGCGCAACCCCTGGTCTCAGGAATTGCTGGATAATCCCAAAATCAGCCAGATCTTTGGCGATAGTTACGAGGTGGTGGAAAACTTCCTGGAGGGGCAATTCGACCGTATCCTGCACGATCCGCCTACCCTCAGCCTGGCGGGAGAGCTATATTCCACGGATTTTTACCGCCAGCTTTACCGGGTGCTAAAACCAGGCGGCATTCTCTTTCATTACATCGGGGATCTGGACAGTCGCCTGGGTCATCGAGTGGCGAGGGGAGCCGCGCAACGTTTGCAAGAAGCCGGCTTTCGCTCGGTAAGACCCCGCAAGGCCGCTTTCGGTCTGGTAGCGCGGAAATAAACCTGGTCGCTGGTCTGGCGCAGGCCTGTGTTACAATGCCTGCCCTGGCAGGATCTGTAACCTTAAGAACGATGTGAATCATTCCTATGCAATTTCCTTTCCCTCAAAACGACACCTTTTTTGGCCGCTGGAAAACCGGGCTGATCCTGGCGATGATCGGCCTGTTCTCTCTGGGCGCGCTGATCCGCCTGATTGACCTGACTGACCCACCGCTGGATTTTCATCCCACCCGCCAGTTGCGTAATGCGCTTGTTGCGCGTTCGATCTATTACCAGTTGGACGCAAATGCCGACCCGGAATTGCGCAGTCAGGCGGTTGATTTTGGCGAATCGGTTGGCAGGTATGAACCGCCAATCCTGGAAAGTTTGGTTGCAGTGACCTACTGGGTACTGGGAGAAGAAATTCTCTGGGTGGCGCGCCTGTATACCACTTTGTTCTGGCTGATCGGTGGGCTGGCTGTGTTCGACCTTGCCCGGCGGATGAGCGGTCTGGATGGGGCAGTTATCGGTACCGGCTTTTACCTTTTATTGCCGTTCGCTGCACAGGCAAGCCGGTCATTCCAACCCGACCCGGGCATGGTGATGTGGTTTATCCTGGGTCTCTACGGGCTGTACCGTTGGTCGCAGGAGGGTCGCTGGCGTTGGGCGGTGATGGCCGGTTTGTGTGCCGGGATGGCTGCTCTGGTTAAGGTGGTTATCGCCTACATGCTTGCCGGCGGCGCCTTGGCTTTGGTGTTGAGCACCCTGGGATTACGCAAAACCCTGCGCAGCCCTCAGGTCTGGTTGATGATCGGGCTGATGGTGGCTCCCTCCGCCGTGTTTTACCTGATCTTCACCCCCTCCGGCAACATCACCGAATATGTCACCTCGTGGACTGTTTCGCTTTTCAAACTGCTGCTGGACCCGGAAATTTACGTGCGCTGGATGGGAATGGTGCATAACCTTTTCAGCCTGAGTGCGGTCTTTATTGGCCTCGCCGGAGTGATCATTTCCCCACCCCGCAACCGGATTTTTCTGTCTGGTTTATGGGCCGGTTATTTTCTCTATGGGCTCAGCCTGCCCTACCAGATGTACACCCATAATTACTACCATTTGCAGCTGACGCCCTTGCTGGCGCTCTCCATCGCGCCGGTGGCTTCACTGGTGCTGGGTAAAATCGCCAGCCAGCCAGGCATCTGGCAGGCTGCGACCGCCGGTTTGCTGCTTCTTGCTGCCGCTTACCCGGCCTGGGCAGCCCGCTCAGCCTTGTTCGCCGAAGATTTCCGCCGTGAACCGGCTTACTGGCAGGAAATCGCTTCCCATCTGCCAGGAGAGGGCAATATCGTTGCCCTGAGCCAGGATTATGGTTTCCGGCTGATGTATTATGGCTGGCGCAAGACCGGATTGTGGCCGATCACGGGTGAACAGGACCTGGCGGAGCTGCGCGGCAGGGGTAAAGATTTTGAAGAACGCTTTACCAATGAAACCGAAGGCAGGGACTATTTCCTGGTCACCGCCTTCGGGCAATACAATCGCCAACCCGAATTAAGGCAGAAACTGGAATCCAG